>CAVKAB010000083.1:0-5856 GCA_963653985.1 Bacteroidaceae bacterium | reverse complement strand
TATGAAACAAGTATCTTTAAGAACTGATTTTATGTGTATGCAAGCAAGAACTAACCCAGATTCTTTTATTAAAGGACTTAATATTCCTTATTTTATTGATGAAGCACAAAAAGCTCCAGAAATTTTTGGATCAATTCAAGAAATAGTAGATAAAAATAACTTCTATTCTCAATTTATTCTTTCAGGCAGTAATAAACAAAAACTTGATGAAAAAATAAAAGAATCATTATCAGGAAGAACTTCTATTATTGAACTTAATGGACTTTCTTTAAGGGAAATTAATAATATTTCTTTTAATAGGCATTTTATTCCTACTCAAGAATACATTAACGAAAGAGAAAAATATCTTACAGAATATAAAGATATTTGTTTTTATATCCATAGAGGAAGTTATCCTGAATTATACGATAATATTAATAAAGATTGGGAAGAATATTATTCTTCATATGTTCAAACTTATATTGAAAAAGATGTATTAAGCGACACTAAAATAAAAGATATTACTGCATTTACCCGATTTTTAAGTGCAGTTGCTTCAAGAACTGGTCAAATATTAAATTATGAAAATATTGCAAATGATGTAGGGGTAAGTAGTGTTACAATTAAAGAATGGATTGCTATTTTAGTAAAAACTAACATTATTTTCTTGCTTCAGCCTTATTACAATTCTCACCTTAATAGAGCGATTAAATCTCCTAAATTATATTTTAAAGATACAGGTCTTGCAGCTTTTTTAAGTGGGTGGTTAACAAAAGAACAACTAGAAAGAGGTGCATTAAATGGAGCTTTCTTTGAAACATTTATTATTAATGAAATAGTAAAATCATTTTCTAATGAAGGTAAAGATTATTCTAAAAGGGTATTTTTCTATAATGGAAAAGATAAAACTAAAAAGAAAGTTAATAAAAATGGGGAAGAAAAAACTATAAAGATTGAATCTGAAATAGATTTTATTATTGAAGAAAATGGAGTCTTATACCCAATCGAAATTAAGAAGAAAGATATGCCAGTTACTAGTGACGCTCAAGCATTTGATATTTTAGATAAAGATATTACTAAAACTAGAGGTATTGGGGTTATTATTTCTTCAAATCCAAATAAAGTATATTTAAGAGATAATCTTATTTGTTTACCAATTGAATATATAAAAAGAAAAAATTCTAGGTAATTCCTAGAATTTTTAAAATATTAAATCATAAAGAAAAACATATATGGTGGTACCTTATATCCATTTTCAGTTTTAACAAAACCTTTAGGATGTACAATAAACGAAGCATTACTTATATTCTTTTTAAATTTTGTTTTGAATTTATCATACGATGTATTTACATAATTTTTTGAAGATTTAACTTCAATTGGGATAACTTTTAAATTAGTAATCTCATTATTTGTAATCATAAAATCAATTTCAATATCATTTCGATGCTTTTCTTGATTGTAATGGGTATAAAAATATAATTCATATCCTTTTGAAACAATCATTTGAGCGATTGCATTTTCATAAAACATTCCTTCATTGAGTGCTAATTTATCATACATAATGCTTTTATAGACTTCTTTTTTGTACATATCTTTTTTAGTAAAAGTATGTGAAAATAATAATCCTGTGTCATTCATGTAACATTTAACACTAGAATAGTCTTTATTTAACGCAAATCCTATATTTGGATCTGTACATTTATATGCATTATTACAAATCATAGAATCTTCTAACCAATAAAAAGAAGAATAAAAATAATCATATTCTGCGTTTTTATCAATTGATTTTATTGAGACAGTCCTTTCATGTTTTGATAAAAATCCTGGTAAAGATTTAAATATCGCTCCAACTTTAAAAGAATATTTTTTATCTGCTTTTGCAATATCATCTTTATAAAGATCAAGTATCATTCTTTTGGCTTCATCACTTGCATCAAAATTACGATTATTTTCTAAATATGCAACAACACTTTGAGGCATTCCACCAACCAACATATATTCTTTAAATAATCTCATGGCTTTTTTATGAAAATAATTATCCAAAGGCTGTTCTTTATCGATACATTTTTTAATATAATCTAATAAAATTTCTTCATTACATGCCCATAAAAATTCTTCAAAGTCTAAAGGATACATTTTTAGTTTCTTTTCTTCGGAAGGAATCAAAATATCTTTTACATTCTCTTTAATAGAAATTAATGATCCTGTTTCAATATAATCAAACCTTCCATCTTTTACTAAATGTTTAATAGCTTCTCTTGCTCTTGGAAATTTTTGAACTTCATCAAAAATAAACAAAGTATCATCTTTAATAAGACTAGTTTTTAATTCAAGACAAATGTTTTGAAAGAATAAATCTAAATCATATAAATTTTCAAAGTTTTCTTTTAATTTTGCTGATGTGTTTGAAAAATCAATTATAATAACTTTTTTATAATTCTCTTTTCCAAATTTTTCTGCAATTGTTGATTTGCCAATACGTCTTGCGCCTTCTATAAGTAAAGCTGATTTTATCTTTGAATTTTTCCATTCCAATAATTCATTATAAATTTTTCTTTTTAATTCCATAAAATATCCTCATAAATATTATAACTTTTTTATTTTATAATTCAATTCATTTTATTAAAAATTCCGACAATGCGCAAAGTATTTATTATTGAAAAACCCGGCAACGCGCAAAGTATTTTTATTTCAAATTACCGGAATTGCGCAAAGTATTTATTATCGAAAAACCCGGCAAAGCGCAAAGTATTTATTATAGAAAAACTCTCCAAAACGCAAAGTATTAAGCAAATAAAAATTCCTAAGAACATAAATCCTAGGAATTTTTAATTATTATAGTAACTATTTATTTGGACCTAAAGCACCAGCAATTAATGCAAATAAAGCAGCACAAATAGAGAAAACTCCACTACAAACTGCACCACTTCCAATAGAGAATAAATCAACTAATTCTTTAACTTGGTTAAGATCTCCTAATGATGCTTTTCCTAAAGGTGCAGCACAGAAGAAGATAATTCCACAAGCTAAGAAGCATAATGCACTTCCAAACGCAAAGAATTTCTTAATTCCTGCACATTTTTTACCCCAAGCACAAACAAGATAAATAACAACAAGTACTAAAGCAATGCAAAGTAAGATAAATCCAATTAATGTTCCAACACTAGTATTAACATTACCTAATTCACCAGTAGTAGAATTACTACCTAAAACTGTAGTATTAGTCATTTTACCACCAAATGCTAATGCGTAACCTGAAACACTAAAAGTTGTTGATGCACTTGATCCTGCAGTTTTTGTATAAGTTATAAAGTCTAAACCTAAGAATGCAAATACTAAAGCACCTGCAACAATTGAACATGTTGCAAAAATTACTTTAAAAAATGCTTTAAAAACTTTTCCAACTTTTGACATTTTTCTTTCCCTCCTTGACTTCTATTTTATCATAAATAGATAGTATTAATATAAACAAAACTGGACTTTTGTAAAATTTTGAGATACTAACTATAAATTATTATTCATATCTTTTTACCCATTCATAACTATCAAATTCATCATCATTTAAGATTTCAGGTATTCCGATAGAAATCTCAATAACTTTTTTAGTCTCCATAGAATCAATTAACCAATATCCATTTTTTGAATAATAAATTTCATTCCAATCATCAAATTCTAATAGTGGATCAATTTTTAATGCATCATTAATATTGGTATTAATTGAAATACCATTATTTAATTTTCCTTTAAATTCTTTCTCAAAATTAATCTGCCATAAAATATCTTTAGCAAATCTTAAATTCATATAATTTTTAATAAAAATTGTAGTCCATGAAACCTCAGGATCACATCCTTTATTAAAATCGATTCCAGTAGAATAAACTACTTTTTTCTCTTTTAAAATTTCTATAACTTCATTAAATTTCATCCCTATTTTTATTTCACCTATTCCAATATTTGGAATAATTTCGTATTTCTCTAAAAACATTACCATTTCCTCCTAAATAATAACACAGCATTTTCTTTCCCATCTGTTTTATATTCACTCTCTTTTGAATTAATTATTTTAATTCTGCCAATATCAATTGTACTTATTTTAACATAAGAAACGCTTCCATGTCTTAAGCTACCAGGAGATATTTGAATTTGTGAAATATTTCTTTCTTTACTTGTATTCAATACCCTAATAATAATTGCTTTTGATCCTGGAATTTTACTCTTTTTAATAATTGTTTTATATCCATATTTGTTTAATTCTTTTTGAATTCTTCTTACTGATTTACCTAAAAAGAACTCTCTTCTTGAAGAAACACTTTCTAAAGTTACATGTCCAGATGGTGTAAAAATTGGTCTTCTAATCTTCTTTATTTTATACATCAAATCTATTACTATGTTTGAATTTAAACCGAAACTAGAACATTTTTTAATAAATTTAGCATTCATCTTTTTACCCATTTTTAAGACCTCTTTCTAAATTTCTAGTTTTTAATTCATTATCTACAAAAATAACTTGAATTCCTTTACTAATAGGGTATGCTAATAATTCTTTACTAGTTTCATCACAAGATACAGAATAAACAATAATTGCTTTAGGAGCAACCTCGTCTACCATAAATTTAATTGCATTAATTAAATTCTCACTCTCTCCATTTTTAATACAACCTTTCAAACTTAAAGCGACATTTGATCCTTTACATATATTTTTAAAACACCATTTATAAGTATGCTCTAAACCATATGTAATATTTGGATAAACTATAGCGTTTAGTTCTAACTTCATCCATCCAAAAACAATCGCTTGTTTTTCTAATTGATGAATCAAAGTAGAATCTTTAAAATTCCCATACATTGAATAATCAGGTGCAATAATAAATTTCAAATCTTTAAGGATAAATTTATAATACTTTAATAATTCAACATCTTTATAAATAATTGCTTGATATAAACCATCGATGTCATCAAAATATTTATCTTTTATGTAAAATCCAATACAGGTATTTTTTGTTTTATTAAACTCTTTTGGATGATTAAATAGTGCAATATAGTCAGGATATTCATCATGAAAATCTCCAACCATAGGAATATCAAAAACTTCACTACTTTCAAATTCATTCATAATATAATATCCATAAATATCTTCTTCTGGAATATTTTCCATATCAATATTTAATTTAATATCTTTTGTTATCTTTTTAATTTTATTGTCTTTTCTGACACTAAATGTATGTTTCATTATCCAATCCTCCATTTAGAAAAGGATTTAAATTGAATTTTGTAATCATGTTTTATCTCCTTTAATCTATAGAATCATGGTATAAACTTGAAGCTGTAATTATATCATGATTCAAAAGTACATTAATATTGCCGTATTAATCCACTTTTTTAATTTTAATTTATTTTTTATATCTTTTTATCCGATCGTATTTATAAAATTCTTCTATATCGTTGAAAATTGCTTCTTTTATTCCAATTGCTATATATTCAACTTTTTTTGTTTCAAAATCATCTTCTAATAAGTAGTTATTGCAGGATATATAATTTTCTTCCCAATCATCATATTTTAAGCATTCATCAAGTTTCATTGCATCATCAATTTTCATACCTATTTTAATGCCATTATTTAATTTTCCTTTAAAATTACCACTAGCATCTATTTTCCAAAGAACATTTTTACCAAAATAAAATATCATATAATTGTCAATTATTATAAAAATCCATGGAATTTTATCAGTATCTTCATGTTTATCCTCTTTAATCTTATAAGGTATATTTTCTTTTTCTAGAATATTTTTAACTTCTTTAAATTCCATTCCTATCTTAATATTTTTAATTCCAACATTCGGAATTAAATCATAATCATCAAAATACATTATTTATCTC
>CAVKAB010000082.1:0-5915 GCA_963653985.1 Bacteroidaceae bacterium | reverse complement strand
TAAAATAAAATAAATCCTTTTCCATATTAGTTCAAAACCGAACTATATTATATACGTAACTTTTTGAATGTCAAGACTTGACTTTAACTTTTTCAAAAAGAAAACAAGTTCGAGACCGAACTTGTTTAACAGTTTTAAAATATTGTAAATTATCCAAATTTTAATTATTAATTAAATCTACAAAGTGATAAGAAACACTACTTGAGAATGTTGTTTCAATGTATGTTTTAACTCTTTCATCTTTTAATGATTCAACAATTGCTTTTGTTTTATCACTTGTTTTATCTTCTTCTCTAATTGCAATGACATTTGCTTTTTGATCTTCAAGTTCTGGATCATTTTCACTTAAAACAATCTTTTTAGAATAATCTTTAAGCCCAGTCATTGCGGTATTTCCTGGAATAACTCCAAAGTCATAATCATCTAAAGAAACACTTAATAATTCTTCTGCAATACAAGTTAATGTACAATTTTCATATCCTTTATTAAATGTAACATAATTCATTGGGTGAGCACTTTCAAAGCTAGTGAAATTACCATCTTTGTCGTAGCATGCTTCATTAATGGTAAGAATATTATTAGCACTTAATAAGTTTAATGCTCTTTCAACATTTGAAATATCATCAACAATTTCAATTCTTGCACCATTAAAGATTTCTTTAACACTAGTATCTTTTGTGTAGACACATAATTTTTCATAATGAACTTTGCATGCAGGAATTAAAGATACACTTCCTTTATATTGATTTAAATATGGAATATGTTGGAAATAGTTAGCATCTACTTCTTTATTTGCTAAAGCATCATTTTGTAAAGTCCAATCTAAAACTTTAACACTTAATCCATATCCTTTTTCTTTTAAGATATCTTTAACGACTTCATTTAAGATTTTTGCGTGTGGAACTTCACTTGCTGCAATAGTAATTGTTTTAGATGAATCTTCTCCACATGAAGCAAGTGAAATTAAAGAACCTGCGAGTAATGTTAATGTTAATAATTTAAATTTTTTCATTTTGTAATTCTCCTTTTATCGATTTTTTTAGCGATTAATAATGATCCTTCTTGAATAAGTTGAACAAGTATTACAATAACTGCAATAATAATCCAAATTGCAATAGACCAAGGGTTTGAAGGATCTTGTCTATAAAGTGAATATGCTTCACTAATTAAACCCCCTGCTCCAATATTGTATGCAAAGCTGGTGTAACCAAGAATTGATACCATTGATAGAGCAACTCCTGTAATTAAACTTACTTTACATTCAGGTAATATTGAATAAATAATAATTTTAAAAGTACTTCCTCCCATACTTCTTGAAGCTTCAATAACTCCTTGATCAATTTCTAAGAGTGATTGTTCAACCATTCGAGAAACAAATGGGAAACTTGCAAAGAAAAGTGGGATAATAATTACATACCGTGAACCAGTCCCTTTTCCTAAAATACTTCGAGTTAAAGGAAGTAAAATAATAATTAATAAAAGACAAGGGATAGAACGTAATAAGTTAATAATAATTCCTAAAGTTTGATTAATAATCTTATTTCTAGATAATCCTTTTTTACCAGTAGTAAATAATATAATTCCGAGTGGTAATCCTACTAAATATGCAAGAAAGGTAGAAATAATGGTCATAAGAAGGGTTTCCCCTAAACTTGTAAATAAATTTTCGATATTCATTATTCGTTAATCTCCTCATATTTAATATGTTTAAAGTCTAGATAACTTTTAAGCTTAATAATATCTTCATCATATTTAGGAAGTTTAAATACAAGTTGTCCATAGACTTTATTTTCAATTACTTTAGTATCTGCGTGTAATATTGATACTTTAATATTACATTTTTCAATAATATCAAATACTATTGGTTCATCAATATTTCCATCAAATAATAATCTAATTGAATGAGTGTCATCTAAAGTAGTATTAATTGAAGATGAATAGATAAGTTTTTTAGCAATATCACTTTTAGGATTTAAGAAGATATCTTTTAAATCTCCATCTTCTACTATTTTTGAATTATCAATTAATGCTACTTTATTACATATTTTTTCAATTACTTGTAATTGATGTGCAATAACAATAATTGTTAAATTATAAGTATCATGTAATTTTTTAAGTAAACTTAAGATTTGGGAAGTAGTTTCAACATCAAGTGCACTAGTTGCTTCATCACAAAGTAAGATTTTTGGATTAGTAATTAAACTTCTTGCAATTGCTACTCTTTGTTTTTCTCCTCCAGATAGTTGAGAAGGATAAGAATTCCATTTAGAAATTAATCCAACTTCTTCTAAACATTTAAAAGCGTCTTTATGTTTAATTTTATTAAGTTCAAATCTTTTAACGTCTCTATAATTTTCTATATCTTTCTTATTTTTCTTCAATTCTTCTTTTTTCTTCTTATATTCATTTTTATCGTAAGTAATCTTGATATTTTGAAGTTTTAAAGCAAGTTCAATATTACTAATTACACTTTTTTGATTTAAAAGATTAAATGATTGGAAAATCATTGAAATATCTTTTAAATCTTCTTTTGATACTTTTTTAGTATTTGAACATAATACATGATCATTAAATGTAATTTCACCAGAATCTAAAGTTTCAAGTCCATTAATACATCTAACAAGAGTAGATTTTCCTGCTCCAGAAAATCCTAAAATTCCATATATATCACCATCTTGAATTTTTAAATTAATATTATTTAAAACTTGATGATTTGAATAAGATTTATTTAAATTTTTGATTTCTAACACGATTCCTCCTTTAAGGGAATAAAAAAGTCCCTTTATTAACTAAATAATAAAAGGACGAGAATTCATTAATAATTTCGTGTTACCACCTTTTTTTACCTTAATATCACTATTAAAGCCTCAAAGAGTTCAATCAAACTCATCTTCTATTACGGGAATTCCCGGAGTAATCTACATATCAATCACCCAACTCCAAGACCATGTTCATCTTCTTTTCAGTTATCTTCTTACACCCTTCAAGACTCGCTAGAACCTATTAAAGATTACTCTTTCTTTTCTTCGTTATTACTCTAAAATTATACTTATTTTTTAAAAATTGTAAATTAATTTTTTATTAAGATTCTTTATTTTCGTTACTTTCCTTAGACATTTTATTCTCTAATTCTTTAATATTTAATTTAAAGAATAACTTATAATAAGGGTAAATTATTCTTACAAAATTTACTCCAAATAACCCTACAAAGAATAAGGATGCACTAAAAAGTATTGCAAAATAACTTTCTGTAATATCAAATGAAATAGTGAAAATATACGAACTAAAAATAAAATAAAAAGCTAGCAAAATAAAATAAAAACTAAATAAAATAATGAATTTATAATTAAACATCTTTATCTTATGATTTTTAATAAAAAAGATAATAATTAATACTAAAAACCATACTATATTTAAAGAAATCCATATAATTAATGCTAAATTATTTTTAATTAATTCATTAATTAATATTCCAAATCCAATAAAAGTAAAGATAAATAAAGAAGAATATTTAATAGTAATAACTATATTTTTCATTTTTTTATATTCTTCTAATCTATATTCTTTTAAATTCACTCCTATTAATAATTCATTAATAGTATTAATATCTTTCTTTCTATAATCTAGTTTAAATTTACTTTGATATTTATGATTAAACATAATCATATAGATTAAAAAGATATTATAAATTATTAAATAGGTAAAATTCATATCCATACCTACTACATTATTTCCACCTTTATTAAAATAATGGTAAATATAGTTATAAATAAAAGTTAATACAATATAGGTAGGATAAACGATAAAATTAGTAAGTAATACTCTTTTATTATCTATTTTAGATAAACTTAATGATCCTTTAACACTATAAAAGAACGCTAAAAGTGAAGTAAATAAAAAGAAAAATTCAAAAAGATATGCAAAATAAAACCATGAATTATCTATTCTAAATTCAAATAATCCATTAAAAAGTGAGAAAAATATCAATAATAAATAAGATATTTCACTCATTTCAAAATATAATTTAATTCCTTCTTCTTTATTACTAATTTCTTTAATCATTAATCTTATTATATAAAAAGGATTATTTTAATCAATTAAATTTTAAAATCCCCTTCTTTAATCCATCCTACTTTTCTAAAAATAATATCGATAATATACACTAAAATAGCAGGAGCGACTATTTCAAAAAGTATGATAATAAGCCATGTTTCCCATGAATTGCCCATTGTAATTAAGGTTCCAATTTGACCTACTAGTCCTGCAGTTCCCATCCCTGCACTACTTCCAGCACATTTAAGTTTAATTAAACATGTTGAAATTGGTCCAAGTATTGCACTTACAATAATTGTAGGTAGCCAAATAATAGGTTTTTTTAAAATATTTTTAAATTCTAACATACTAGTACCTATTCCAAGCGAAATAATTTGACCAATATTATTATCCTTTCTAGCGTGGATCATAAATCCAATCATTTGAGTAGAACATCCAATTAAACATGCTCCTCCTGCAAGTAATAAACCTTCTTCAGAGCTTGTAAAAATCATTGCAGCAATTGCAGCACTTGATATTGGAGCAGTTAAAGCCATACCCATAACAACACTTACGATTATTCCCATAAAGAAAGGAGTAAAAGTTGTACCTTCATTTACAATCCATTGGATTCCATAAGTTACATAAATTGAAGGATATCTAATTCCTAAAGAAATAAAAAATCCTACTATAACCCCAAAAAGAGGGATTAATAAAATGTCTACTGGAGTTTTCTTTCTTAAAACAAATTTAATTAATAATGCACATAAAATAACTACAATATAAATTGTTAAAGGATCTCCAATTTTAAAAGAATTTGAAGTTATATTATCTGTTACAAATTTAGTAGATAAAGAGAAATAACTCGCAATTTCTCCAACTATTCCAAGAACAATTACTTTTAAATTTTCTAACTTTAAAGATAAAGCAACTCCAATTCCAATTGCAAAACCTGTTAAATTTTGGAGTAATAAACTTAATCCATTAATTGCATTATAAATAGATTCATTATTATTTTTAAAAATTAACGCAATACTTCCAATAATTGTTCCAATAATTAAGCTTGCAAATAATCCTAACGCCATTCCATTTAATGTAGTAATAAAGAAATTTAAGATCTTTTTACTTTGTTTTTCTTCACTTTTTTCTATAACTTTTTCTTCCATATTGTACCCTTCCTTTTTAAGCAAGAATTAAATTCTATACTTAATTTAATAAAAAAGATACATAAAATAAGAAAAAGAGACTTTAAATAAATAAAATCTCTTAATAAGTATTAATTATTTTAAATATTCAATTGTTGTTTCAGTTTTTTGATATATAGAAGAATTATCAGAATATGTAAAAGTAGATTCTGAAATAAAACTTGTTATAAATCCATCTTTATTATAATTCATAATAGATGTTAATTCTATTTTGTAATAAATAGAATACCCTCCATAATTCATATTTACAGATTGTTCCATACTTGCTTCTATACAAGAAATATAATCATCAGTTTTATAGATTTTATAATCTAAAATATTATAATCATCGATATTTGATGATTCTAAAGCTTCTAATGATTCTAGTGATACAACATAGTCAGAATAATTTTCTTTATATGATATAGTTTGAGTTTCTGTAACTCCTACATAATTAGAAAGAGAGCTACCTAAAATAGATGCCATTTCTCCTGTTGCTTGAACATCTTTTATAGTAGATGTGACTTTTATCTCTAAATATCCTTCATCTTTAAATTCAGATTTACTTTTAACATATTTTTTAGCGTCACTTAAACTAATTTCTTTTTTATTTTGAGAAGAATTAGAACAGCTAATTAAACTTAAACAAGAAAATACACCAATTATCATTAATTTTTTAAATTTCATACATTACCTCAT
>CAVKAB010000081.1:4786-5933 GCA_963653985.1 Bacteroidaceae bacterium | reverse complement strand
TTAATTAAATTTGAAATTTTTAAAAGATTTAAGTAACCTTCTTCATTTTTAATTACAAAAACAATATCAATTTCTTTAAAAGAGATTGATAATCCAAAAATAGGAGTTATCTCATTTTGTAAACATAGCTTATTAAAATAAGGATACGCATACATATTTTTAAAGTCGCTTAATCCAAGATATTTTAAATTTCTCTTTTTAGCTTCTTTTACATAATCTTCTATTTTTAATGCACTTTTAAAAAATGAGTATCCACTATAAGTATTTAAAGGGATATATTTCATTATTTACTTTCCTTCAGATAATATTTTTTTATCACAAGCTTCAATAAATTTATCAAGTTCTGATAAATCTTTAATTTGACATCCACTAGCTTGAGCGTGGCCACCACCTTTAAATTCAGTAGCAATGTCATTAACAATATAATTTCTACTTCTAATAGAAATTCTAAAACAAGGTTCAGTTACATCTTCTGTAATTGAACACCAGATATTAACGCCTCTAATGTTAGAGAACATATTAACATTTTCTTTTCCTCTTTCACTTGTTATATTTAAACTTTTTAAATCTTCATCTTTTAAAATGTAATAACAAGTTCCTGCTTTTGAAACATGGTAATTGTTTAAAATAAATTTTTGAATTTCTAAATCTTCAACGTTTTTAATATACATATCTTCATAGATTTTTGTAATATTAATTCCACGTTCAATTAACTCAGCAGCAATTAAGAAAGTGTGAGTAGTAGTAGAAGAATATTGGAATCTTCCACTATCACCAACTAAAGCAATGTAAAAATACTTACTTGCTTCTTCACTTAATTTGTATCCTTCAAAATTCAAAACCATATTTGCAACAAGTTCACTTGCTGCAGCTAAATTAATATCAACAACAGAAATATCAAAAATTTTATCAGTTTCAGGGTGATGATCTAATTTAATTTTTAAACTTGCTCTTTCAAAACGAGGATCTGCAATTCTTTTTTTATCGCCAACATCAACAATAATTGCTAAAAAGTCTTTGCTAAACCACGCATCATTAACTTTATCAGTTTCTGGAAATAATCCATTAGGTGTAAAAACTACATGATTATCTCCTAAAGCGATAACTTCCTTATTAGGGAAGTTATCTTCAATCCATGTTTTTAAAC
>CAVKAB010000081.1:0-4154 GCA_963653985.1 Bacteroidaceae bacterium | reverse complement strand
AAATTCCACCAAGTGGAGTTAAACCCATTGAAGTAGCAACACATTTTCCATTATGTGTAGCAGTAATACTAGCACCACTTCCTAAGTGACAGATAATAATATTTTTATCTTCTTTATCGCCTAAAATTGCTTCACCTTTTTCACATAAGAATTTATGAGATGTACCATGTGCACCATATCTTCTAATCATATATTTTTCTGAATATTCTTTTGGAATAGCAAAAGTGTAATCTTCAGGAAGCATTGTTTGATGGAATGCTGTATCGAAAACTGCAACTGCTGGAAGTCCTGGTAAAACTTTATCAAAAGCATCAAAACCAGTTAATTCTGCTTTATTGTGTAATGGAGCAAGTGGAATTAAACTTGCGATTTTATCATAAGTATCTTTGTTGAATGGAGCTGATTTTGAGAAATAAGGACCACCTTGGACAATTCTATGACCTGTAGCTTGAATTTCTTTTAAATCATTAATAATTTTATGTTCGAGTAAAGCATCCATAACAATTTGGACTGCTTGACCATGATCTTTAACTGGTAAAATTTGTTCTACCTTTTTACCATTAACTTTAATTGAAAAAATAGCGTCTTCGTGACCAATTCTTTCAACAATACCTGATGT
The DNA here is from genome assembly GCA_963653985.1 of Bacteroidaceae bacterium. Taxonomy (GTDB): domain Bacteria; phylum Bacillota_I; class Bacilli_A; order RFN20; family CAG-826; genus Onthovivens. Next base: position 3,535 of record CAVKAB010000081.1, on the reverse strand, counting down.
TAATACTGTTTCTTCAGGCATATCGTAAAGTTTAAATTTTAAACTGCTTGAACCACAGTTAACTGTCATAACTTTTTTCATTTTTATATCTCCTTGAAAGTAATTTATATTATATAATTTTTAGATTTATATTTACATATTTTTATTATAATTTTTAAAATATTTATGCTTTAAATTTTAATAAAAATTAATTACAATATTGTTGTTTTATGGAAAAATTTAAGTTTCTTAAAAAAATAAATCCTTTTTTAATTATTGCATTTTCTTTCTTTGTAATGATTATTGTAAGTGCTTGTATATTATATTTACCTATTTCGTTAAATAATGGAGTTAAAGTAAGTTTTGTTGACTCAATGTTTACAGCAACTACCTCACTTTGTGTCACAGGGTTAATTTCGGTTAAAGGTGGAATTGCTATAAATTATTCTATTTTTGGAAAAATAATAATTGCTATTTTAATGCAAATTGGAGGTCTTGGAGTTACTACTTTTGGACTTATTTTTATTGTATTTACTAAAAAGAAAATTAAAGCAAACGAACAAACATTGATTAAAGAGAATTTTAATTTAACGAGTTATACTAATATTAGAAAGCTATTTATTGAAATTTTGTTAATCTCTTTTACTTGTGAATTAATAGGATCAGTTTTAACTTTTATTGATTTTTATTTTATTCATCATATGGAATTAATTGATGCAATTGGTAAATCAATTTTCCATTCAATTGCAAGTTTCAATAACTCTGGAATTGATATTTTAGGAAGTAATAGTTTAATTTCTTATAAAGATGATATTTATCTTAATTTAATTACATCTATTTTAATTATTTTAGGTGGATTAGGATATTTTGTATTACTTGATATTTATAAAAAGAAATTTAATTTTAAAAAGTTCTTGTTACATTCTAAAATTGTTGTAACTTATTCATTTGTTTTAATAATTCTTGGTACCTTACTTTTATCTTTTAGTGAATTATCTAATAAAGATTTTGATTTTTTGAATGGATATTTTATGAGTGTTAGTGCTAGAACTGCTGGATTTACTTGCGTTGATTTATCGTCATTAAGACATTCTACCTTAATTATTATGATGATTTTAATGTTTATTGGTGCAAGCTCAGGAAGTGCTGGAGGTGGTATTAAAACAACTACATTTGCAGTCTTTTTAGCATATTTTAGATCAATTATGAATGGTAAAAATCCACATCTTTTTAAAAGAAATATTAAAGATGATTTTATAAAAAAAGCATTTGTTATTGTAATTTCTGGGTTAATGGTATTTATTTTAGGAACATTATTAATTACTGCGATAGAAGGCGATAATAACTATTTATTAAACGATACAGTTTATGATACTTATCAAGATGGAAGCAGAATTTATTCTTCGATTGATTTTGCATTTGAAGCGATGAGTGCTTTTGGAACTGTAGGTTTATCAACTGGATTTACACCTTATTTTAAAAATAGTAGTAAAATTATTTTAATAATAATGATGTATATCGGAAGAGTTGGACCAGTAACACTTGCGATGAGTTTTAAACCTAAAAATGAAAATTTATATCGATATGTAAATGAAGATATTGCAATAGGATAAGGAGAAAATATGAGTAAAGGAAGTATAGGAATTATTGGACTTGGTAAATTTGGATTATATCTTGCAAATGAATTATCAAAAGCAGGTAAAAGTTTAATTTGCATTGATAAAGATGAAAACAAAGTTAAAAAAGTTTTAGATATTGTAGATGCTGCATTTGTTAGTGAAGATTTATCTATCAAAACTTTAGAAGAAACAGGTTTTAAAGAATGCGATACAATTATTATTTGTATTAGTGAACATTTAGATGTTGCAATTTTTGCTACCTTAAATTGTATTAATTTAAATGTTAATAAAGTTATTGCTTTATCAAATTCAGAAGAACAAGGTATTGTTTTAGAAAAACTTGGTGCAGAAGTTATTTATCCTTATAAAGATAGTGTTAATTATTTAGTAAAAAAGATTTCTAATAATAATTTCTTGGATTTTATTGCGTTAAGTGATGATGTTGAAATTGTTGAAATTAAAATTCCTCGTTCATTTATTGGAAAATCATTAATCGAAAGTGATATTCGTCATGAATATGGATTAAACGTTATTGCAATTGAAAAGAATAAAAACATTATTACAAACATTGATCCTAATTATATATTTGAAAAAGAAGATGCGATAGTTGTTATTGGTCAAAAAGACGCTTTAACAAGATTCCAAAAAATAAGATAATTTTTTTAATTTTTAATTCTATTATTTTTAATAGGTTTAATGTATAATTAAATCAATATCAAACAGGGGAAAATAAAATATGGCTTATGGAATTTTATATGATTTTCTAAATGGACAAACAATTGAAGCTTATAATTATTTTGGGGCTCATTTTGTAAAGCAAGATATTGATGAAGAAATTGAAGTACCTCTTAAAAAAGATCCAGAAGAAAAGAAAATGATGGCACATAAAAAACTTGTTGATGGAGTAGTTTTTAGATTATACGCTCCACTTGCAAGCGATGTTAGTGTTATTGGGGATTTCAATAATTGGGATCCTTATGTTCATAAAATGAACAAAGTTGATGAAAGTGGAGTTTGGGAATTATTCATTCCTAATCTTCATAATTACTATTCTTATAAATTTCATTTTAGAGATTGTAATGGGAATTATGTAGATAAGGCAGATCCTTATGCATTTTTTAGTGAATATAGACCAGGAACATGTTCTAGACTTTTTAATATTGAAGGATTTGTATGGCATGATAAACCATATATGGAAACAAGAAATAGAAATTTTGATTCTCCAATGAGTATTTATGAAATGCATCTTGGAAGTTGGAAAGGAAAGGTTGAAAATAGAAATCTTTCTTATGAAGAAATTGCTGATTATTTAATTCCTTATTTAAAGGATTTACATTATACACATATTGAAATAATGCCTATTGTTCAATATCCATTTGATGGAAGTTGGGGTTATCAAGCTACAGGATTCTATAGTGTTGATAGTAGATACGGAAATCCAATGCAACTTATGAGTTTTGTTGATAGAATGCATCAAGCAGGAATTGGTGTTATTTTAGACTTTGCTCCAGTTCATTTTGCAACAGATTCTTGGAGTTTATCAATGTTTGATGGATCTCCTTTATATGAATATGGAAATGAACATATGTATTCTCCATGGGGAAGTAAATATTTTGATTTAGGAAAAGATCCAGTTAGAAGCTTCTTAATGTCTGCAATGAATTATTTCTTAACATATTTCCATTTTGATGGAATTAGATGTGATGCAGTTAGTAATATTGTTTATTGGGAAGGTAATAAACAAAGAGGCGAAAATACAGGTGCTACTGAATTTATTAAAAGATTAAATGGTAAAATCCATATTGCTCATGATGATGTTATGATGATTGCAGAAGATTCAACAGATTTCACAGGTGTTACAAAGCCTTTAGAATATGGTGGACTTGGATTTGATTATAAATGGGATTTAGGTTGGATGAATGATACTTTAAAATATT
>CAVKAB010000080.1:0-5959 GCA_963653985.1 Bacteroidaceae bacterium | reverse complement strand
TCTTTATTTTTTACTCTTTTTGAATATAAATAAGATTTTAAGTTATTTATGATATAAATTGATCTTTTTAAATATTTTTTTAATTCTTCTTCTTTTAAGTTAGAATTTTCATAACTTAAAATTATAAAATCATTTGCATTTAGAGTACTTAAATAAATTAATGGTTCTATCTTTATGTTACTATCTTTATTAAATTCCCTTATTAGATAAAAATCTTTATAAGAATATAAATAAAACAAAAATTGAGCTTTATCATTAAAATCTTTTATCATTTGATAAATAAAATTTGTAAAATAATACTCATAATAATCTAAAGTATTTATGGTAATATTATTTGATAATTTAACTTTATCAAAATCATGTGTTTTTAAGTATTTTAATGTTCTTTTATAAATATCACTATCTTTAAAATAAATATATTCTCTAAAGTTAATATCAGTATTATTTAAATGAAAATATTCAATTAAAAATTTATAATCATCATAATTTTCTACAATAATGCGGTATTTTTTATCAAACTCCTTATTAATTTCATCTAAAATATCTTTGATAATTGCATCTAACAAATTATTAGAATACATTGGTTTTTTCATTATTTCTTTTGTAGTTTTGATTGTAGAATTATCAGAAAATTTAAATAAACACGCCTTATTAACTTTATTTTTTGTAATTTTAATCCATTTATCTTTTTCAAATAAAAAATGAGAGTTAGAAATATTCTCATTTTCAAAAAATAAATCGATTAAATCAAAATATTCTTCAATATTTGAGCAAAATTTATGTTTTATCTTTTCTTTAAATCTTAAAAATAATCCATAATTATGTTCTAAAATCACTTCCATCATTAATTCTTTTGAATAAATATAAGAAAAATCATCTATCGAATTTGTTTTATATTTTTTATCCATAGAATCATTTCTTAAAAGAAAGAAATATAAATTTTCTTTAAAAAATATATCATCTACCATATTTTAATCCCTTATAATATGTCTATCTTTTTTTAACATTCTATTACATTTATTAATTTTAATATCTAAAAAATCGATATAAAAATATTTATCTCTTGCATCTAAAATAACTTCATTCATGATTTTGTAATTATACATATAATCTAATAAATTAAAATCATCATCATAAAGAAAATATCCAATAAATAAATCATCAATTTTCTTTAATCTTTTAATTAATTTTTCTTTAGTTAAATTTCCTTTATTTATAATGTTTAATATCATAAATCCATTGCATTTATAATACGAAATTATAAAAATTCCCTCATAAAAATTTAAAGAATAAATTAATTCATATTGCGGAAATAATTTTGAAAATTCTTTTATTTTAAATTCAAAAACCTTAATTTCATTAGAAGGTTTCTTTAAAATTTTACTTTTAGTATCAAAAGTCAAAGAGTAATTAAATAAATGCCTAACTTTTGATTCTTTAAAAGTTACGTAAAAATAATCGTCTGAATAAAATGTAAAAATATCTTCTTCATAAAATGAAGTAAATACTTTTTCTCTTGTCTTTTTATCTATTAAAATTACTAAATCTTTTTTACCTTTCAAATATAAAAAAAATCACTTGAACTTAATCCAATTTCTTCAAGAGTATCTATTAGAAAAATACATTTATTAATTTTTTGATCATAGGTCAAGCCTTCATCATAATTAAATTTATGATAAGAAGATCCTACTAACAAAAATATATTATCACTGAAAACATCAAATTTTAGATTATAATATTCTTTCATTTTTATTAAAAAATTATAATCTTTATCGTTATTTACAAATATTGGTTCTTCGATATCACGTAATTTTTCTAATAGACATTCCATATTATTTAAATTCCCTTGTAGCTTTAATTGCAACACTCCATTTATGATCAATTTTTTTAACTTCTTCTAAGTCCATTTTAGGTTTAAAAGTTTTTTGAATATTGTTAATTTTAGAAATTTCTTCAATGTCTTTCCAATATCCACTATTTAAACCTGCAAGATAAGCAACACCAAGTGATGTTGTTTCTAAATTTCTTGGTAAAATAACTTCTTTATTTAAAATATCAGCTTGGAATTGCATTAAATAATCATTACTAGTTGCACCACCATCAACTTTAACTTCATTAATATCATTCTTGCATGTATCAGAAATTAGTTTAATAACATCTTTTGTTTGTAAAGCAATTGAATTTAAAGTTGCTCGAATAAAATGTTCTTTAGTTGTAGCTCTTGTTAAACCAAAAACAGCACCTCTACAATTATCATCCCAATATGGAGCACCAAGTCCAACAAAAGCAGGAACAACATAAACACCTAAAGAATCTTGAACCCTCGTTGCATAATTTTCACTTTCTTTAGCGCTTTTAATCATACGCATTTCATCTCTTAACCATTGAATGGCACTTCCACCTACGAAAACACTGCCTTCTAATGCGTAAACAGTTTTACCATTAATTCTACAACCAATTGTAGTAATTAAGCCATTATTTTCAATAATTGGTTTATCTCCAATGTTCATTAAAACGAAACAACCAGTTCCATATGTAGCTTTAATATCGCCAACATTAAGACAATTTTGACCAAATAAAGCAGCTTGTTGATCACCTGCAACACCACAAATTTTTAAATCATCTTTCAAAAAACTTGCATAGCCAAAGAATGAACTTGAATCACAAACTTCAGGTAACATAATTCTAGGAATATTAAATAATTTTAATAATTCATCATCATATTCATTAGTATTAATATTATAAAGCATTGTTCTTGAAGCATTAGTAGCATCAATTTTAAAAATGCGATTTCTAGAAAGTTTGTACATAATCCATGTATCAACAGTTCCAAACATTAATTCTCCATTTTCTGCACGCTTTTGACCATCAGGAATAGCATCCAAAATAAATCTAATCTTAGATGCACTAAAATATGGATTGATAATTAAGCCAGTTTTTTGATGAACCATTTCTTCCTTATCTTTTATTGAATCACAAAAAGGTGCACTTTGACGAGATTGCCATACTAATGCATTATAAACTGGCATACCTGTCTTTTTATCCCAAACAATAGTTGTTTCTCTTTGATTTGTAATTCCAATACAATCAATATCATCATAATAAAGGTTGGTTTTCGCAAGTAAATCATTAATAACATTTAAAACAGATAACCAAATATCAATCGCATTTTGTTCAACCCATCCATCATGAGGAAAAAGACATTGAACTTCTTGTTGAGATTTATAAAAAATATTACCTTCTTTATCAATTAAAGAAGCTCTTGTTGAAGTTGTGCCTTGGTCAATTGCTAATACATATTTCATAATTATTTCCCCTTCTTACTAAAAAGTAATTGTAAATTATTAATTTTTGTGTCGTCATTTGAGAATAAATTTTTAATATATAATTTTAAAAATTTTTTACTCATTTTATATACTATATTTTTCTTCTTTTCATCCATTTTGTCAAATTCTGAAGAAAAAATATGTCCATGAAGTATAAAATCTTTTACGATTTCACCTAATGTGTTTCGATCATTTAAATCAACGAAAGCAAATATAAAGTCAGTCATTTCTTTAATATAAGTTTCATCATAACTATAAAACCAATCATTAATCGTTAATTTAAAAGCATTTGAGAAAGGAGTTAAGTTAGAAACCGCTAAAGTTTCAGTTAAATTTTTACTTCTATCTAAATTCCACGTTAATAAATCGTGAGCGAATACCCCGATTTTTGTAGATGGAATAATTTTGTAGTCACTACTTTTATCAAATAAAACACCAACTATATCATCATTAGGTACAATTTTTAATATCTTATCCTTATATTTTTCATAATCAAATGTATCAGTTTTAAATCCTGGTCCATCAAGATTATACACGAATGAGATTCTATCTTTTAATTCATCTGGACTATTAAAGAATGAATAATATGCTAAATTCCCACCTTTAGAATGTCCAGCAATTATAAAATTACCTCTTAATTTTTTAGCAACTTTTTCTACATATAATTCAGCACATTTTTGAGCAGGAACAACATCCATTAATGCCATATTGAAATCTTCTTTCCACCCAGCAATAGTATTATCAGTTCCTCTAAAATCAATAATTGTAGTTTTTCCAAGTCTATAGGTAGTTGCAAAAAATTGCGCATCTTTTTCTTTTGAAAAATGATTCATAACATGACCAAATTTCAATTTTTTATAACGTTCACATTTGAAAAATTGTTCTATAAAATTGCTATATTCATTCCCTGGAGTTAAAAATGGTTCTGCTAAAATTTTATAATCCTTTTTATCATCAAATATAGAAAAATCAAAAAATTTATCTTCCATTTTTGAATCATATTTTGGTGAATTTATAAATGCACAATATGAAAGACACGTTAAGATTAAAATATCAGTTTCACAAATAGGAAGTTCTTCAATACTTTTGTTTCCATTATATTTTAAAAATGTCTTAATAATCGCCACTATTTAATCTCCTTTGTAGCAATAATATCGATTCCAGTATCAAAAATATTTTTAATCAAAACTTGATGGTAAGAAATTGGAGCTTCTACTCTTAATTTATTAATTTCTTCCATTACTTTAAACATTAAATCTTTACTAATCGCACTTGTTGTTTTACAAGGGCATACTAATGAATCTCTATTACTAACTTTAAAAGTAGAGGTAATCATTCTTGTAGGATTTGTTAATTCTTGAATAACATAAGCTTTTCCTCGTGGACAATTATTACCAGTAATATTATCGCCATCAACATGAATATGACATCCTTTAGGGCAAACAATACAAATAAAATCTTTAACCATAATTATTTGATCTCCTCTATTTCAATAGAAATATTATCAAATGATTTAAAATCAACATCTTTTAATTTAATTTTAACCATTTCAGATGGAATTAAATCTAATTTCATAATTTTTTTAATTACTTCATCATTATTTTTAATATATAAATAAGATTTCTTAATAGGTTTTTTTACTCTAAACGAAAATTCAACTTCATTTAAAGAATCGCTAACTTCAATGTGATTAGGTAATAAATATCCTAAAAGTTGATTATGTGAGGTCTTTAAATCTTTAATTGCTTCTTTTCTTCCATTTAACACTAAATCAGCAGCATTCTTACCTGCAATTTCAGCTTCTTCAACAACATAATCTACTAAGTCATGGACATGCAAAACATTCCCACAACTAAAAACACCAGGAATTGAAGTTTCTAAATTTTGATTAACTTCACAACCTTTTGTATTTCTATATAATTTACATCCTGCATTTTGTAATAAAACATTAAATGGATAAAGACCTACTGATAAAAGTAAAGTATCACATTTAATAAAAGTTTCATGTCCTGGGATTGGTTTTAAATTATCATCAACATCGCAAATTGTAATCCCTTCAAGTTGATTTTTCCCATGAATTTTTGTAACTGTATTATGTAATCTTAAAGGAATATTAAAATCATTTAAACATTGAACAATATTACGATTTAAACCATTTGAATAAGGCATAAGTTCACTTACCCCAATAACTTTAGCACCCTCTAAAGTCATACGTCTTGCCATAATTAAGCCAATATCGCCACTTCCTAAAATATAAACATTTTTACCTACTAAATATCCATCTAAGTTAAGATATTTTTGAGCAAGACCAGCAGTAAAAACACCATTAGGTCTTTCTCCTGGTAAAGCAATTTGACCAGCAGTTCTTTCATTACATCCCGCAGCATAAACGATTGCTTTAGCTTTGCAAGTAACTATACCTTCTTGTTCATTGCAATAAGTAAGTTCTAACTCCTTATTTAAATCAATGACTTGAGTATTTAATTTATATTCAATATTTCTCTCTTTAATTTCATCTATAAAACGATGTGCAAATTCAGGACCTGTTAGTTCTTCTTTGAAATAATGAAGTCCAAATCCATTATGAATACATTGATTTAAAATACCACCAAGTTCATTCATTCTTTCAATAA
>CAVKAB010000079.1:0-6027 GCA_963653985.1 Bacteroidaceae bacterium | reverse complement strand
TGATTGTACTGTTAAAGGTGTATTCTCTAAAGTTGCTGATACTACAGTTGCAGTTGATGAAAAAGGTAATGAGTATGAATCATTTTCTAAGATGATTGATGCTGCTAATAAAGATAATATTGATCATACATTTACAGTTTATAAATCAGAAACAGGAGATGTTGTCACTAAAACTATTAATTCAAATAAGAGCGTTACTATTGATTTAAACGAAAAAGAACTTAAAGCAATAATTGTTGTTAGTAATGGTGCTAAATTAGATATTAAAAATGGTACTGTAACTAGAATTGAAGGTGTTGAAGATACTACAATTGTTGCTGATAGTGTTAAAACACAAAAACGTGGATATTTCAAACCAGCTAAAGATGGTAATAAATTAGATTGGAAATTCACTAATTGTGAATTTGGAATTAGCACTGATTCATTTGGATTCAATACCAACTCAGAATACAACAATGATGGTTCAAGTTATGGATCTATGGAATTTACTAATTGTAAATTTACAGGTACTGATGCAACTCATGGTGATTGTACTGGTGCAATGATTAATACAATGCTTGATGTTACTTTTGATGGATGTACATTTACTGGTTCAAGACAATGTTTAATTGTTAGAAATGGTAATGTAACAGTTAAGAACTCAACATTTAATTATAGTGGTACTTATGATGGTAGCGATCCTTCTACAGGTAGTTATTTCTTAAATGGAGGATATAAAGATGGCAACCGTGTTGCTACTGCAATGATTTCAGTTGGTGATTCAGGAACAGGCACTGCTTATCCAGGAAATGCTATCTTAACTTTAGGAGAAGGTAATATTTATGATTCAAAACTTACAGATAGTGAAAATCATAAACTCTTATACATTAATAGTAATAACAATACTGGAAGAAGTACTACAGTTAATATTTCATCTAGTGATTATGATAAATTAAAGAATGGAACAGTTATCTATAGTGGTGCTCAACATGTTACATTTAATGTTGGTGGTACAAGTTATGATGGAGAATTAACTGTCACTAAAGGTGAAAAAGATGAACTTACTTTTGGAGACGGTACAAAAACTGTTTTTGAAAATAAGATTATTTATAACGCTATAGGCAAGTTTACAGTAAAATCTGGTATTACGTTTAGAAATTGTACTTTTATTAATCCAAGCTTATATATTACTGCAATGGTAACAGATACCGATCCTACAATTATTTTCGAAAATTGTCAATTTATTGGAAAAGAAGGCTTATCTGGTGACTATAAAGCTCCTGTTAAAATTTCAGGTTATAGAAATATAAAAGCCACATTTAAAAAATGTACTTTTACAGATACTAAGAGAGGAATTGATAGTATATTCTGGGAAGGCCATGATTCTGATGAAGGTTTATTAACTATTGAAGAATGTGTTTTTAATGGTGGTGCTGATGAAAAGTTTGCTGCATTACAAATTTCTAATCAACTTACCGAAATAATTATTTTTAAAAATAACACTATAAATGCATTAGGAAATGCTCAATGTATTGTTAGATTCCATGAAGGCTGGGAAGGTTACTATGATACAAGTTATTTGGAAAAAATTAATTTTGAAGGTAATATAGTTGCAAGTGGCATTGATGAATCTAAATATGTAGATTTAGATGGAAAAGAAAATGAGGCATTCTATCAAGCTGCATTAACAAAATTCAAAGAAGGCTTAAAAAAGTAAACTGATTCTCAAAAGATATCTCTTGAAAAAGGGATATCTTTTTTAAATAGGGATAAAATATTCACCACATTTAATAGAAAATTAGATTTATTTAAATTCATCTTATTTTATTAGATTAAAAATAATGATAAAATATTAAGGTATTGAGGGAAGTTATGAGTGATAATATTAAAATAACTAATTATAGAGATAATATTGATTTTATTGAAATTAAAGTAAATGAATTAAATTATGTATTTTGTTCTTTAGGTGCAAGTATGTATTCATTACATTTTGAAAATGATCCATTAATCATGGAGATTAAAGAAAGGGAAGTATTTTTAAATAATCCACAATTTTATAACAAAACATTAGGGGTTGTAGCAGGTCGTATCCCATCCCAAGTTGAATTAAATAATCAAGAATATCATTTAAAAGAAGATGGAGATAATCCTTTCTCACTTCATGGAGGGAAACTTGATTCTATATCCTACAAAGTATTTAAATATAAAATTAAAGAATCTAATAATAAGATTGATTTAATATTTAGTATTTCTCCTAGAAAAGGTGAAAATGGATTCCCAGGGAAAGTTAATATTAAAGTAATATATGAATTATCTAAAGTATCTAATAAATTTAAGATTAAATTAGAAGGATACGCTAAAGAAGATACTTTACTTAATTTATCTAACCATATCTATTGGAATTTAAATTCATTAGATATTAATGACTATTCATTAAAGTTTAATGCGTCTAATATCTTAGATATTGAATCTAATTTATTACCAAAAGGAATAATAAATACTCCTAACTATTTAAACTTTAACCATAAAAGAAAGTTAAAAGGAGTATTAGATATAGTTAGTAAAAAAGAAATTGGTACTATTGATAATACATTTATCTTTGATAGTAAAATAAATAAAGTGGAATTATCTAATGATAAATATGTTATAAAGATGAAAACTGATTATGAAGCGATGAATATATATTGTGATTCATCTTTAACCCCAATTGAATTTACTAATAATAAAGACTTTAAAGAAAGAAGAGCAATTGCTTTGGAACCACAACATAATGTATATCCATATACTAATTTAATATTAAATAAAGGAAATAAGGATAAACATTATATTGAATATAAAATAGTAAGGAGAGATAAATAGTATGATTAATACTTTAATTAATGAATTATTATATTATTTTAAAAAGAATTTTGAAATTAATGATGATTTAGATTTAATTTATTTACGTAATGAAGTAATCCATGAATTAAATTTAAAATATTTTGAAGAAGAAAGAATTGATGAATCTAAAATAGATGAATTTACAAATCCAGATTATTTTACTTCTCAATTAACAAAATACATTAAAGAAGAAATGGGAATTACTGAGGACTACTTAGTAGACGAAAAAATATCTAAAATCTATGGTATTTTAACTCCACTTCCAAGTGTTATTACATCTAAATTCTATAAGATTAAGGAAGAAGAAGGCGATCAAAAAGCATTAAACTATCTTTACTATTCTTCAATTAAAAATGATTACATTAAAAAATCATCAATTGATAGAAATCTTTTATGGTCTACTAATTATAAAGATAAGAATATTGAAGTTAGTATTAATCTTTCAAAACCTGAAAAGAATAATAAAGATATCGCTAAACTTTTATCTACAACTCCTTCAAGTGTTAAATATCCAGCATGTCAATTATGTAAAGAGAATTTAGGATTCTATGGTACAAGTTCACATCCTGCTAGAAGTAATATTAGATTTGTTCCATTAAATTTAAATAATGAGAAATGGTATTTACAATATTCTCCATATGGATATTTTTCAATGCATTCAATTGTATTTAAAGATACCCATTCTAATATGAAAATCAATCAAAAAACATTTGAAGATTTACTTGGATTTGTTGATTTATTCCCTAGTTTCTTTTTAGGAAGTAACGCAGATCTTCCAATTGTTGGAGGTTCTATTTTAAATCATGAACATTACCAAGGTGGAAAACACATTTTACCTGTAATGCTTTCAAACAATAAAAAAGAATATACATTACCTGATACACATTCATCTAAATTATTCTTACTTGATTGGTATAACACTTGCTTTTTAGTAGAAGGTAAAGATAAAAATGACGTTATAGATGTTGCTACTAAACTTCTTGAAAGTTGGAGAGAATATGATGATATTAAAAATAATATTATTTCTCATACAGGAGAAACAAGACACAACACAGTTACTCCAAGTGCAAGAAAAGTAGGAGATACATATAAGTTATATTTAATCTTAAGAAATAATAGAACTAGTGAAGAATATCCAGATGGTATTTTCCATGCACATCCTGAATATCACCATATTAAACATGAAGGTATTGGAATTATTGAAGCAATGGGTTTATTTATTCTTCCAGCAAGACTTAAACGTCAAATTGAAGAAATTAAAGATTCATTAAGAAGAAAACTTAATCCTAAAGAAATAGTAGAATTATATCCTGATATGACTGGAGAATTCTTAAAGATGATTACTAAATTTAAGAAAGGATATGACGAAAATACTATTGATGATGAAATAAGAGAATACATTAATGATGTATGTAAGAATATTTTAATCAACACTAGTGTCTTTAAAGATGATTTAAAAGGAAGACTTGGAGTTGATAAGTTTGTAGGAGGGATTAAGTTCTAGTTATGAAAGACGTTAAAGAATTATTTAAAGAATATTATAAAGAAAATCCAGAATATCTTCTTGATACTGGAGGAAGACTTGAAATCGTTGGAAACCATACAGATCACAATCATGGATTATGTTTAGTTGCTAATTGTAGTTTAAGAATGTATAGTGCTTTAAAAGTAACTCATGATGATAAGGTAAGAGTATTAAGTGAAGGATATCCAGAATTCTCTTTTGATATTAAAGATTTATCTAAAAAGAAAGAAGAAGAATTTAGACCAATTGCAATTTTAAAAGGTGTTATGTCTTCTTTAAAAGAAAAAGGATATAAGATTGGATCATTTACAATGTATATGACAAGTGATGTTCCAAATGGAAGTGGAGTTTCTTCAAGTGCTGCAATTGAAGCATTATTTGGATACACTATTTCTTATTTATTTAATGATGGTTTAATCCCTCAAATTGAAATTGCAAAATCTGGTCAATTTGCAGAAAATGTCTACTTTAATAAACCATGTGGATTATTAGATCAAATTGGTACATCATTTAATTCATCAAACTTTATTGATTTTAAAAATATTGCTGATCCAAAAGTAGAAACTTTAAAATTTGATTTACCAGTTAATATTTTCCTCATTAAATCAGTTGGTAATCATAGCGCCCTAACTCCTTTATACGCAGCAATCCCTAATGCAATGTATAAAGTTGCTTCTTTACTTGAAAGTGATAAGAAATTTTTAGGAGATTTAGATGAAACTACATCAATTTTATCTAAGATTGATAATTTAAAAGTAGGAGAAGATGTTAAAAATAAAGCTAAACATTTCTTCTTAGAAAATGAAAATGTTTTAGAAGCTAAAAAAGCTATTGAAACTAACAATGTTGAATTATTCTTTGATGCAGTTAGAAAATCTCAAGCTAGTAGTAAAGCTAACTTAGAAAACACATTTGTTAAAGGTGAATATGAAGGATCCCCACAAAACATTATCGATAATGTTAGTGCATTTATTGGTAGTAATGGTGCTATCCGTATCCATGGAGGAGGCTTTAAAGGAACAGTTATCTGTTTTATTAAACCAGAATTTAAAAAAGAACTTGTAAATTATTTAGAAATGCATTATAAAAATAATTACTTTGAAGTTACAATCCCTGCAAATGCTTCTAACTTCAAAAAATTATAGAAAGGAAATAAAAGATGTTTAAAATTACAGATAGTGCTAAAGAAATCGTTTTAGCAGCATTAAAAGAAAACGAAAAGGATTGCTTAAAAGTAATCGTTATTAAACATGGAGATCATTCACATATTGATTTTGATTTAATTGATAAGAGTGAAGGCGAAAATGTATTCGATGTTAATGGTATTAATGTTGATTGTGCTGATGAAGATTTAAAAGTTATTTCTCATCTTATCTTAGACAAAGATGAAGAAGGACTTGTTTTACATTCTACTGAACATCATTGTTGTGGACATCATCATGAACATGAAGGATCATGTTGTGAAGGTGAAGAACACGATGAAGGATGTGGTTGTGGCTGTGGATGTCGCCATGAAAATGATTAAGTTTTTGCGAAAGCTTAATATATATACCCCTTTAAAAGGCCTGGATTATTCCAGGTCTTTTGCGTTTCTAGAAAAAATGCCAAGTGAAACACGGAAAAAATGCCAAATGAAAATTGGA
>CAVKAB010000078.1:0-6031 GCA_963653985.1 Bacteroidaceae bacterium | reverse complement strand
CTATAGCACAAAAATATGCTTAAATATTATATTAAAAACAAGTAACTAAATCAAATACTTTTTAAAAAAGTTGCAAAATTATCATTCTCTTTTATTTAAAAAATGATAATAGAAATTTTATAAACTGTTAAGTAAAAATACTTGACACTGCTAATAATTTTGATATAATTATCAAGGTTTAAAGGAGAATTATTATGATTAAAATTAGATTAGCAAGAGTCGGTAGACATAAAGAACCTATTTATAGAATCGTTTGTGCAGATCACAAATATGCTAGAGATGGAAGATATATTTCATGGTTAGGACAATATAATCCAGCTAAAGGTATTGCAAGTGCTGAATTAAACGAAGAAGAAACAATTAAATGTTTAAATAATGGTGCTCAATATAGTGGAACAGTTAAAGCTATTTTAGAAGCAAAAGGTTTAATTAAAAAAGCTAAAGAAGCAAAACCTGAAGTCAAAAAAGAAGGAAAAATTGCTAAAACAGCATCCCCAAAAGCTAAAAAAGGAGAATAGTAATGGATTATAGCGCGCTCATCCATACTATCTGTGATGCGTTTGTTTCTAATCCTGATGCTATCTTAATTAGAGAATTAAAAGAAGAAAATTCTAAGAATGTTACTTTATTAATTTGTTCTGAAAATGAAGATATTGCAAAGATGATTGGAAAAAAAGGTTGCGTTGCTAATGCAATTAGAGAAATCGTTGCAGTTGCAGGTAAATTAGAAAATAAAAGGGTTCATGTTAAATTTGAATCTTTTGATGAAAATAAGGAGTAATTCAACTCCTTTTTTTGTATAATAATGGTTATGGAATATTTAAAAGTTGCAAATATATTAGCTCCTGTTGGACTTAAGGGAGAAATGAAAGTTTATACTACTTCTACAAATAAAGATTTAAGATATAAAAAGAATAGTGTTCTTATTGTAGATGATGAATTAAAAAGTGAAGTCCATGTTGAATATAGTCGTGAAAAAGAAAAAAATATCGACATTTTAAAATTAAAAGAAATTAACTCTAGAGAAGATGTTGAAAAATTATTAAAAAAAGATTTGTTAGTCATTAAAGATTCAAAAGATTTAAGAAAAGATGAATTTTTCTATAGTGATCTTGTTTCTTTAGAATGTTTTGATGAATCAAATATCTATTTAGGAAAAATAGTTAAAGTTTTAGATTACACTGGAATTATTAATTTAAGTATCGAAAAAGAAAATAAAAAGACAGTTAATATACCTTTCAATGACTTTTTTGTAAAAGACGTTTCATTAGAAAATAAAAAAGTTATTATTCATACAATCGAGGGATTATTTGATGAAAATTAAAATTTTAACAACATTTACTGATATTTTTGATTCTTTTTTAAATAATTCAATTATGAAAAGAGCAATTGAAAAAAAGCTTGTTGAAATTGAAATTATTAATATTAGAGATTACACAAAAGATAAATATCACAGAACAGATACCCCTCCAGTTGGTGGTGGAGCTGGATTAATTATGAAATGTCAACCAATTGTTGATGCATTAAAAGCAAATAGTAACGAAAATACTTTAAAACTCATTACATCTCCTAGGGGAAAAACATTCAATCAAAAAAAAGCTCAAGAAATAGTTTCAAAATATAGCGAAATTATTATTTTATGTGGACATTATGAAGGAATTGATGAAAGAGTATATGATTACTTTGATGAAGAAATTTCAATTGGTGATTATATATTAACTGGTGGAGAAACTGCTTGTTTTGTGTTAATAGATGCTATTACAAGATTAATTCCTGGAGTAATCAATAGTGATTCAATAAAAGAAGAATCTTTTAATAATAATTTATTAGAGTATCCTCAATATACAGAACCATATGATTTTGAAGGAAAGAAAATTCCTGATATTTTATATTCTGGTAACCATGAAGCTATTAAAAAATACAATAAGAAAAAATCCTTACAATATACAATGTACTATCGTAAGGATTTATTAAAAAATTATAATTTCACACCAGAAGAAATTGAACTTCTTAGTGAACTCGAAACTGACCAATTAGGAAAATGGGAAATTGATGCCATTTTAAAAGGTCATAAATTTATTGATAAGAACAAAAAAGATAAAAAGGATGATTAGAATTTAGGGAAATTTCCTCCAGGGAAGTTTCCATTAAATCCACCAAATTTACCTTTATTATTTTTAAGTTGTTTTGCCATCATATTCATTTGCTCATATTTTTTAAGTAATTTATTAATATCAGCATTCGTTTTACCACAACCTTTAGCAATTCTTACTTTTCTAGAATTCTTTAAGATTGCTGGATTTTCTCTTTCTTCAGGGGTCATTGATTGACAAATTACTTCAAAATTCTTCATTTCTTTTTCCATTAATTCTTGTTGTTCATCAGTAATCTTTGGCATTCCAGGAATTAATTTTAAAAGTCCTTGCATTGATCCAAGTTTCTTAATTTGTTTCATTTGTGCAAGCATATCATCTAAAGTAAAGCGGCCTTCAAGCATTTTGTTGGCTGCTTTTTTTGCTTCTTTTTCATCAATATTCTCTGTAACTTTATCAACGAAAGTTAAAATATCTCCCATTCCTAAAATTCTATCAGCCATTCTTTCAGGATAGAAAATATCTAAATCACTAACTTTTTCACCAACACCAATAAATTTAATTGGGACATTTGTTAATGCACGAATACTTAAAGCAGCACCACCTCTAGTATCACCATCAAATTTGGTCATAATGAATCCAGTTAATGGAACTTTTTCATTAAAAGCGTTAGCAACATTACAAGCTTCTTGACCACTCATAGCATCAACAACAAGTAATGTTTCATTAATTTCAACATTTGCTTTAATATTTTTAAGTTCTTCCATTAATGATTCATCAATAGATAAACGACCTGCAGTATCAATAATTACAACATCAAAATTTTCTTTTCTTGCTTTTTCATAAGCTTGAGAAGCAATATCAACTGGATTTGCTTCAGTTCCTAAAGAGAAAACTTCAACATCAATTGATTTTCCAAGTTCTTTTAATTGATCAATAGCAGCTAATCTATAAACATCACATGCAACTAATAATACTTTTTTATTTAATTTATTCTTCATTAAATACGCAAGCTTACTAGCAGTTGTTGTTTTACCACTTCCTTGTAAACCAACAAGCATAATTGTTGTAGGTCCATTTTTTTGATAAATAATTTCTGTTTTATCGCTACCTAAAAGTTCAATTAATTCATCTTTAACAATTTTAACAACCATTTCAGAAGGATTAAGTTCATTAATAACTTCTTCTCCTAAACATTTTTCCTTAATTTTTGATAAAAAATCCTTAACTACTTTATAATTAACATCAGCTTCTAAAAGAGCGATCCTAATATCTTTTAAAATAGAATCGATGTTTGATTCAGTTAATTTATGTTCACCTTTAATTCTTTTAATAATCTTTGAAAATTTTTCACCTAATGTATCAAACATATCTATCTCCTTAAAATATCAATTATTTCTTCTTTAATTGAAGAATCTATATCTTTTTTTTCAATTTCTAGTATCTTTTCATTAAATCTTAAACACTCTTCATAATTTAAAAGATTCTTTTTAGCATGCTCTAAATTATCAAGAACTCCTGCTTTTGAAATATTTAAATTATCAGCAATCTCTTGTAATGAAAGATTAAAAAAATAGTAATTTTCAAATACTGATTTTTGCTTTTCTGTAAGTAATGAACCATATAAATCATATAATTCATTCATCAAATTAAATTCATCAAGTTCATTCTTCATTTTGAATAAGTCCATATATAAAATTTTCTAAATCAAATGGTAAGAAATCTTCCATTTTTTCACCAAGTCCAATAAATCTAACAGGTATATTTAATTCATTTTTAATCGATAAAATAACCCCACCTTTACTAGTTCCATCCATTTTAGTAATAATAATACCACTAATAGGAAGAATTTCTTTAAATTCACGAGCTTGAATAACTCCATTTTGTCCAGTAGTTGCATCAATAACCAAGAACGTTTCTTCTAATTCTAAATTTGCTTTTGAAATAATACGTTTTATTTTTTCAAGTTCATTCATTAAATTTTTCTTATTTTGAAGTCTTCCAGCTGTATCAATCAAAATTAAATCATAATCTTTTACTTTATCATTGATTAAAGCATTATAGCAAACACTAGCTGGATCTTCATTATCTTTACCAACAACAATATCTGCACCAATTTTATTAGCCCAATAAGTAAGTTGTTCTTTTGCGCCCGCTCTAAAAGTATCTCCTGCAACAAGTAATACTTTTTTGCCTTTTTCTATATAAAAATGTGCAAGTTTAGCAATAGAAGTTGTTTTTCCAACACCATTAACACCACAAATTAAAACGACTTCAGGCTTGTTTTTAAATGCTAATTCATTATTTTCTGGTAAATCTTTATTATAAAAATTAAAAATTATTTCAAATAATTTTTCGTTAACAGCATCAATATCATCTATTTTTTCTTTTTTAATAATATCGCCAAGCTCTTCTAAACACTTAAAAGTAAAATTTACTCCACAATCTGAGGATATTAAAATCTCTTCGACTTCATCGAAATATTCTTGATTAATCTTTTTGTATTTTTTAGATAAAGAATTTAATCTCTTGGTAAAAGCGTCTCTGCTTTCTTTTAAACCAGAATCATAAATTTGAACTTTATCGTCTTTTTTTGCAAATTTTTCTTTTAAAAATTTAAATAAACCCATAATTATAATGTTGCCTTTTTATTTAATGCACAATGAGCAGCATTTTGTTCTGCTTCTTTTTTACTACTACCTTCACCAGTTCCTAAAACTAATCCATTAAAAGAGACTTCTACATAGAAAGTTTTATTGTGTGGAGGACCTTTTTCATCAATTACTTTATATTTAACAGATTGTCTATATTCAGCTTGCATCGCCTCTTGAAGTAAAGACTTATAATCTTGCATTTCTTCTAATGTAAAATTTCTAATTTCTTCAATAAAAATAGAAATAATCAATTTAGAAACAAAATCAATGCCTTGATCTAAATAAATAGCTCCAATAACAGCTTCAAAAACATCTTCTAAAATAGAATTAGTATTGAAAAGTTGCTCTGCATTAATTGAATGACCAATTTTAATAAATTCAGTAAATCCTTCTTTTCTTGCATGATTTGCTAAAGATTTAGATTGAACAAGATAGGATTTAGCTTTAGTTAAATCACCTTCTCTCATTTCTGGATGAAGTAAAAAAAGTTGAGTTGCAACAACGAATGATAAAACTGAATCACCTAAAAATTCTAGTCTTTCATAATCATGATGACTAGTTTTTGCATCACTATTAAATGATGAATGAGTGAATGCTAAATCATATAATTCAATATCATTTGGTTTAATATTGTATTTATTAAAAAATTCTTTTAAATCTTTCATTTTTATAATTGTTTTTTAAATTCTTCAATAACATTTGATTCTACTAATGTTTTAGTTAAATTGATTGCTGCTAAAAAGCTTCTTATATCACTTGATCCATGAGCTTTTACAACTACTTTATTTACACCAACAAGCATTGCACCGCCAACATTTTTATAATCCATTCTATTTTTTAATTCATCAACGCCTTTTTTAGATAATAAATATCCAATTTTAGTTAATAAATTAGTCTTAAATCCCTCTTTTAACATTTGGGACATAATTTTAGCACAGCCTTCTGTTGATTTTAAGAAAATATTTCCAGAAAAGCCATCAGTGATTAAACAATCAACTTCGCCTTTCATAGCATCTCTTGCTTCCATATTACCTTTAAAGTTTAAAGTTGAATTGTTCTTTAAAAGTTGATATGCTCCTTTATTTTCTTCCTTACCTTTTTCTTCTTCAGTTCCAACATTAAGTTGATAAATAGCAGGATGTTCTACTTTATAAACATGTTTGTAAAAAATATTAGACATAATAGCAAATTGTTCTAATTCTTCTGCGGTATTTACCGTATTAGCACCCAAATCACAAACAGTCATTTTCTTGCCTTTAATATAAGTTGGGAAACTTGTTAAAA
>CAVKAB010000077.1:0-6043 GCA_963653985.1 Bacteroidaceae bacterium | reverse complement strand
AATCATCTAGATGAATATAAAGTATTCATGAGATTTATGAGTTATAACTCATTATAAAAATAAAGATAATTAAGGAGTGAATTTTAAATTTAAGTTCACTCCTTTTATTATTATTTTTAATCTTTAAAAATATTCATAATTTTAATGAAATTAATTGAATAAAGAAACAATTTATAATAAAATATTTTTACTATTTAGGGATAAATAGAAATTTTTTTATTATGGAAGGAAAGTAAATGAAGAAAATTGCAAAAAATTTAGCTTTAGCTTTAACAGTATTTTCTACAGTAGCTTTATCCTCATGTTCAGTTAAAGAAAAAGAAGACTTCGCTCTTGATTATACTTATACTGATCCAACTACAGGAAAAACTGCTACAAAAGAAATCACTGCTCAAGATATCCTTGATCGTTATATCACTCGTCAAGGTAGTACAAGTGCTAAAGCATACTATGATACAATCTATGAAGTTGCTTTACGTCAAGAATTCTCTACAGGAAAATTCAAAGACAGAGCAAGCTACATCAAGAATCAAGTAGAAACAAGTATTAAAGAAGAAAAAGATAAAGCTAATACTTCAAATGTTTCTTGGGAAGACTATCTTACTGATACATTAGGATATACAGATAGCACTATGTCTACTAGTGAAAAAGAACACGCTTTATATTTAGATAAAGAAGTCTCTTTCATGAAGGAAGAAGCTAGCGATAAATTCTATGAATCATTCAAACAATGGAATCCTGATAAAGATACATCCAGTGAAGAAGATATTAAGCTTTATAACATGGTTTATGGAGATAATGGTTATTTAAAAACTAAATTACCATACCACGTAAGAGATATTATTATTAAAGTAGACGCAGATGCATCAAACTATACAACTGGTGAAATTTCATCTACTAACGCTAAAGATCTTTATGATTTAATCAGTGAATTAACAAGATCAAAAGCAGGTACAAATACTTATAGCGATATCGCTAGTAAATATAGTGATGATACTACAAGTAGTTCTGTTACTGATGATAACTTAGCTTATGGTGAACAATTAATGGATTTAGATACATCATTTATTAATGAATTTAAATTAGGTATCTATACATATGATTCATTATTTAACACTGCTACTAAAGATAATTCTTTAAAAGAAAATTTCTTAATGCCAACTGATGTTAGTGAAGATTTAACAAACATTGGTGTTAGATATATTCCTTATGAAGCAGTTGTAAAATTAAATGAATATAAAGATGTTGAAAAATACAAAGATCCAACAACTGGTCAAGAATTAACTGTTAACGAAGGATTAACAAAATACTATCCACGTAACATTATTTTCAATAAGTACTTCAATTCACACAACATTTCATTCATCGTTAATGAAAAAGTTGATAGTAGTGATCCAACTCAAGAATATGTTTTAACTGATACTGGTGTAAAAGTTAAATCAGATATTGCTCAAGATGGCAACTACAAATATTCAAATGAAGCTTACTTTGCAGAAGGTACAAGCGAAGCATTACATTTCCAAAAAATCGAAGGACTTGAAAAAGAAGTCTTATGTGATGAAAAAGGAAATCCAATTATCGTAACTCGTAGTGAAACAAGTAACGCTGGTATTCACTTTGTTGTTATCGAAAAGAGTGCTTTAGAAGATCAAACAACTGCTGATGTTAAATTAAATGAATATTACGCTCCAGTTACTCCAATCTTACAAAATGGTCAAGATTCAACAGGTAAACCATACTACAATAGTGATTTCCCTACAGATTCAACAGGTTCACAACTTTCTACATTCGTTAATTCAAACTTCTCAACAAACGTTGAAGGTTATAACAAGAGAGTTAATTACTTAAAGAATAAATTTGAATCTTATACATCAAGTAAGAAAGAATACCAAATCTTTGAATGGATTACAGGTAACGCATATAAAGCAAATAACAATACTGTTCAAGCAAAAATTGATCAATACATTGAATCAAGTATTGCAAGTGTTGATTTATCAAATGCTACTTCATTAAAAGATTCATGGAATTCATATGATGTCGCTTTACTTGCACAAGAAGATCAAAGAAAATTAGGCTTAGTCCCAGAAACATGTGCTATTCACTTTGGTGAATCAGATTACTATTCAAAAGGTGGCTTATGTTACTACACTTCTTCTCTTGATACTAACACAGAAAAAGGAGGCAATTAATTATGAAAAAAAGAACACATAAATATTTACTCTCAGTTGCTGCTCTTTCAATGCTTTTAACAGGTTGTGATGCAGCTAGTGTTAAATTAAAAAATCAAGATGAACCAGTCGTTGTTGATAAATCAGGTAACAAAGTTGATGTTGAAGCAAATACTATTAAAGAAATCTTCGATTCAATTAAAAATGGATCAAGTTTTGCTAGTGATATTTCTTCAATGTTAGTTGAAGCTTTAGCAGAATCATATATTGGTAATTTCAAAATTAATACTGATGGTGAACTTGCAATCGAAGGATTAGATTTAACTAGTGATGCTAGTGTCTTTGAATTTGTCAAATCTCATAAATTCTATTGGAATTGGGAATCTACTGGTGTTTCAGTAGTTTACGAAGATGAACCATCAATGAATAACATTAACGATTACAAAACAAGAATTCAAAATTATATGAATCTTGTTGAAAAAGAAGTCGTTAAATCAATGTTTGATAAAGCAAATGTTTCAGATTATAAAAAGAATAATAAATTCTACGAGGTTTTATTTGCAAGAAATATCTATTCTTCTTTATATTCAATCAATAAGAAAGATTTATCAACTGTCCCAGCATCAGTTTTATACACAGTCCCAGACTATAAAAACGAAACTAATAAATACTTAAGTGAAGAAAATGACTTCACATTTGGTTTATTAATCGATGCAACTTATGATGCTAATGAAGATTATAAGAAAATCATTGAAGGTGAAGGTGCTATGTTACACTTATACCACTATAGAGACTATATCAATGAAACAATCTTACCTGGTATCATTAATAACTTATTAACTCAATCATATATCTATGATAAACAATATCAAGCAATTGGTAGAACTCAATCAAGAAAATTAAACTTCATTAAATTAACTGATAGTGATTCTACAAATGCTGAAAATATGTTAAAAACATATGTTCAAGATTATTTATCAGAAGAAACTGAAAACAATGTTGATTTCACTCCAGTTGTTGAAGCATGGTATGGAATTCACGACGATTTAGATGGTAACAATTCTAATATCGATAAAGATACAAGAGTTATTGCAAAAGAATTAGCTGAATCAACATTTGGTACAGAATCAACTGTTATTGATAGTAAATTCAACACATATATTGATGGTAAATTAGGAAGCGATTATCCTTACTATGATGGATCAGTTTATGGGGATTTAATTAAACAATATTCAAAATTAACTAATAATCCAGCAACTAACGATTCAACAGCTTATACAACATTTACTTCAATTGATGGATTAAGTGTTTCTCCAGAAGAAGGCTTAGATCTCCAAATTGCTAATATCAAAACAAATAGTTATGTTACTAATAAATGGGGTGGAAGTGATTCATTCTCAGCAATTAGTGATTCAACAATGAAAAATAAATTATTCTCTTATGGTTTATCAAGTGAATTTGAAATTGCTAAGAGTGGTAAATACATTGTTGATGGTTCATACTTAAAACAATTCCAATTAAATGGTCCTACATTCTTAAAGAAAACAACTTATAAGAATGAATATGATAGCGTTGTTTGGAAAGTTGATAGTAGCTATTACATCGTTGAAGTCGTTGATCAAATTTCACCAGATACTTTAGCAAGTGGCTCAGATGCAACTAAAGCTGAATTAGCAGAAATTGAATCAAATGCTATCGATATGGGTTATACATTAGCAAGTGGATCAACATACACTACTAATGCTGTTACATACTTCTTAAAGAAATCAAATATTAATTACTATGACCAATCAGTCTATGATTACTTTAAGAGTACATATCCATCATTATTTGATGATTAATAAATAATATAAAAAGAGCCACTAGTGGGCTCTTTTTGTTTAAAAGGAGATAAAAATGAATAAAGAATTTGACGCAAATTGTGTATTTTGCAAAATTGTTGATGGAGTTATCCCATCAAATAAGATTTATGAAGATGATGATGTTTTAGCATTCTTAGATGTTAATCCAGTTACTAAAGGACACGCTTTAGTAGTTTCTAAAAAACACTTTGAAACATTCCTTTCTTGTCCAAAAGAAATTATGAATAAAGTTATGAATGTTGCTCAAAGAATTGGACAAATTGATGTTGCAGTTTTAGGTGCTAAAGGAGTTAACGTTATTACTAATTGTTATCCAAGTGCTGGACAAAGTGTTCCACATTTCCATGTCCATGTTATTCCTCGATATGACGCTACAGATGGATTCAAAGTAGAATACAATTCTCAAAAAGACATCAATCTTCCAAGTGTTTTAGACACATTTAAAAAAGAACTTTCAAAATAATTTACTAATCAAACGCCTTTGTAAAAAAAGGCGTTTTTTTACGCTTGTTAAATAACTTTTTATACTTTATAATATCAAAAACGTAGAAAATTAAGGATTTTTATACCAAGTATGGACAAAAGGATGTTAAAAACACAACAAGATTTATATAAGGCATTAATTACTTTAATCAAGAAAAAGCCTTATAATCAAATCACTGTAGATGAGCTTTGTAAGGAAGCTGATATTCAAAGACCTACTTTTTATAATCATTATAAAGATAAAGATACTTTTACAGAAATTGCTTTAACTGATTATTTTTCTCGTGTCTTAATCTCTAATTATTCTTTAGATAATTTAAATTTTAAAGACTACTTCTTCACTTTAATAGAAACTTGTTTATATCAAATAAATGACTTTAAAAAGAGTATTGTATTTTTAAAAGAAAACGCTAGTGAACATATAGTATATATGTTATTTAATAAGACAATATATTCTCTTCTTGAAAAGAAATATAGTTTAAATAATGAATATAACTTAGATGAAATATCTCAAAAATTATTATTAAGAAGTTATACTGGAATATTTATTAATATTATTAATTACTTCGTTAACGAAGATTCAATAAGTGTTGATGAAGTGTTAGATAAATTAGCTGACTTAGCGTATAAAATCTATTTTAATAAAAAGTAGGGAGGATTAAAAATGGATAAAAGAATCGAAAAGACATATGATTTATTACTCAGGTCACTCTTTAAAATATTAAGAGACCATCCTTATGATGACATTACCGTCTTAGATATTTGTAAAGAAGCAGGAATTCAAAGACCAACATTCTACAACAATTTCAAAGATAAAAGAGATTTTGTTGATAAGATTTTAATGTGGGAGTTTGATCAAATCATTGCACGAAACAATATTAGTGAAGATTTAAGTTTTGAAGATTTTATTATTGCATTATTAAAAGGTTATATTTTAGATTTATCATTTAACCGTAAAAATCCAGTATTTTTAAGAAGTCAAGATTCAATAAGTTGTCTTTTTAAAATCACAATTAATGTTGAACAAGTCTATTTTAAAGAAAAATATATGACTAGAAGACATAAAAATCCAGGAATTGTTGATGTTGATGTTTTAATGTTTGAATACGCAGGTTTCTTTGCATTACAAGCTCACTACTTCTATTACCATCAAGAAATATCAGTAGAAAAAATGTGCGATATTATAGATAAAGTTAAAAATTATAGTTTGTTCTAAATCAATAGAGGTTTTTACCTCTATTTTTTATTATTTAGAAAAGTTGCTCAACAAAACTTGAAAATATTGCTCAATGAAAAGTCAAAATATTGCTCAATCGCTATTTTTTTAATAATAAATACACTTTTTTAATTAGTGTATCAATTTCAATATTTAGAATTAATATAACATTAAAAATTAGCATAAAATCGAAACATTTTTATTGCACTATCGTTCAATAACTGCTAAAATAAATACCTGAATTTTAACAAAAAAGCCCTTTTAGTTAAATATTTAAAGAATATGGATAAACGAATCGAAAAAACTTACGACAA
>CAVKAB010000076.1:0-6120 GCA_963653985.1 Bacteroidaceae bacterium | reverse complement strand
ACGAATACGTTATTAGGATCTGAGTAAATTTCCATTGGAGTACCAATTTGTTGAACTTTACCCATAGACATAACAACAATTCTATCTGCAAGAGTTAAAGCTTCAATTTGATCGTGAGTAACATAAATCATTGTTGCACCAAGCTTTTGGTGTAATAATTTAATTTCTCTTCTCATAGAAACTCTTAACTTAGCATCAAGGTTTGATAATGGTTCATCGAATAAGAAGACTTTAGGATTTCTAACAATAGCTCTACCTAAAGCAACTCTTTGTCTTTGACCACCAGATAATTGTTTTGGTTTTTTATTTAATTGTTCATTTAAGCCTAAGATATCAGAAGCATGCATGACTTTTTCATGAATTTCTTCTTTTGGTGTTTTTCTTAAAGTTAATGAAAATGCCATATTTTGATAAATTGTCATATGAGCATATAAAGCATAGTTTTGGAAAACCATAGCCATATCTCTATCTTTACTTGCAAGATCAGTGACGTCTTTGCCATCAACAAATGCACGTCCTGTTGTAATATCTTCAAGTCCAGCAATCATTCTTAATGTAGTTGATTTGCCACATCCTGAAGGTCCAACAATAACAATAAATTCGCCATCTTTAATATCAATATTAAAATCTTCAACAGCTAAAACGCCACCATTTGTATCATAAATCTTTTTTAAATGTTGTAAATTTAATTCTGCCATAACTATTTACCACCTTTTAAACTTTCTAAATGCTTTTCTAATCTATTTCCTTTAGTTAAGCAGATAATTCCAGCACCAATTAATGATAATGCTGCGCAAATTAATAAAGCAACACACCAAATAAATTCAGTTGTACTTAATCCAATAACACCAGTATAACTTGCTTTGTCCTCAAAATTTAAGTAACTAAGGTAATTAATATAATATTTTAAAGGAATCCAGAATATTCTTAATACTTCAATTAAACCTAGGCCAATCGCAAAATAACCACCTTTTTCATCATAAGTTTTAGTTTTCTCAGCAAGTAAGAATGCTCCTAATAAAACACAAATATTAACTAAAAGGTCAATACCTAATTGATAATCAGGTGTACAATTTGTTTCTTTAAAAATAATTAAGAACATAGCAACATTGAAACAAATAGCAAGAATACAAAGCCAGAATGATGCAGTGTTATTTTTGTATCTCATAATATCACTATGAGTTTCATGTAATTTACCTTCTAAATCTAATTCATAGAATTTAGCTTGTAATTTTAAATTTTCTAATTTTGATAAAGTTGTATTGTATTTTTCACTTGCTTTACCTGCTTTTTTTGAAACATGAGCAAATTCTCTTTTAAATTCTTTATCATCTTTCTTTTCTAATGCTAATTCTTTATATTTAGCAAGTTCTGTTGAAGTTTCTTCAAACTTTACTTTTAATTCATCTAAAGAAGCTTCCATTTTTTCTATTTTTCTTTTTGCACTATTTAATTTTTGAGTGACAATTAATCTTTTAAAACTATTCATCGATATTTACCTCACTTAAATCCATACAAGGATTTTTCTTTTGATAAACAAATCTTAATACGCCATAAACAATTCCTGCAATAGAAATTAAGGCAATTAAGATAAATACAATATAACCTAAGATAAATACCCAGCTGAAGTTATTATATGAATAGAATTCTTTAATAGTTCCAGCTTCAACATCATTCATATAACTTGTATATGCATTAATAACTTTATAGTTGACTGTATTTTTGCAATAATCACTCCAATAAGCAATTTGGCTAATTCCATATCCTGCTGTTCCAAGTCCAAATAAGCTTGATAAGCCTAAGAAGATAAAGTTTGTTGGATAGAATACTTTTCTTTTTTGAGAATAAAATAAGAATGAAATTGCAGCAAGAACAATTCCAATTAATCCAAAATTAAATAAGAAATGATTGAATACTTGTAATTCTCCACCAACTCCATTGGAAGCTTTTGTAAAATTAACAAAATATTGCATATTTAAACCATATAATTTTCCGCTTCTATATGCATATGCAGCATCTGCATAACATCCAGCATCTCCTAAATTAATCCAAACACCATAAGCTGATGCGTTTGATTTTGAAAATGCAGTATCTATAATGTAGAAATCATAGAATGGTGTAAAAAATATTAAACTATAAACAAATAAAAATATCATACTAAAAAATATAGTAAATATCATTGGTTTTTGTAATTTGAATATGAGATTTTTATTTGTATTTGGACTTTTTTTCATATTTATTCTCTCCATAGTATCTTAGGGCAAAAGCCCTAAGATACTTCTTTTAAACGTAAATTTTAATTAGAATTTCATTAATTCGTATGCGTCATTATAAATTTTAACGACTTGAGTTAATTTTAAATCTTTATTGATGTGATCAAGATATGCTTGTCTTGCATATAATGATGTACCATCTGATGCAGTTCCACCAAATCCATTGACAACATATTCATCCCATGTATTCCATGCAGATGTACTTGAGTTAGAATTGTAATCATTTAAGCCAGCTTTTTCAAGGTTTTGAACTGTTGTAGCATCACCTTGAGAAAGGTTAAATGTTGATGGACAAATTGTATAGAATTCATCGTTTTCATCGAATTTTAATTCAACGTGTCTGAATGTTCCAACTTTTAATGCGTGAGCAACAATGTTAACACCAACTTTAGCATTTTCAGATGTACATTGACCTTCAACGCCATAGTTCTTAACAGAACCAATGTTTAAACCAGCACCAACGAATTTTCTGAAATAGTTAGTATAGTTGTCTTGACCAATTGATGAATCATGGAATTGAGCTAATGTTGCTTCTGATAATTGTGGGACTCCATCAACGATATCAGTATAATAACCTTCGTCTTTAGGACCACATGTATATAAAGCTTGACCTTCTGCACTATAGAAGAAATCAAATAAAGCTAATGCTCTCTTTAATTTTGCTTCATCATTAACGATTGATGAGTTGATACACCAGCCTTCTGTCTTAACACTTCTCCAGCTTTCTGTGAATTGATAATATTCACCATCACCTTGCCAATCAGCAACAGCGTTAAGAATTGGTCTTAAATTGAATCCTTCAACTGCTTTTGCAGCATCTGTATCATTTAAAGCACCTTGAGATTGTGAATAGTCATACATCATGAAACCACAATATGTTTTGCCATTTGATTCTGTACCATTACCTGCAAATAAAGCTGTAGCATATTTACCACTAGTATTACCATAATTTGATTTTTGGTGGAAGTTAGTAGCAATTAAACCTTCACTATATAATGCATTTAAATTTTCGAGTAAATCACATGTAGCTGATTCACCTCTTGCATCATGGATCTTACCATCACTACCAATATATAAATATCCACTTCTTGATTCAAGACCACGGACACCCCATAAATGAGCACCCCATCTATATAAATCAGCAATTCTTGAGTTATTGTATTCACGTGGAGTGAAAACAACCATTTCAGTATTTGCATTGCCTGTTAAAGCTTTTGGAGAAACTTTAACAAGTCTCATTAATGCGACCATTTCATCAGCATCATAAGAAGCATCAACACCTAAGAAAATATCAGATAATTTCTTATATTGTGAACCATATTTTGCAGTTAAATAATCTCTAAATTGTTTAACCATTACTTTTGATGTTCTTTGATTTTGTGCTAATGCATTTTGTTGTTCAACAATGTTTGTAGTAGCAGCTTTTTTAACAACTCTTACATCATCATTGTCCATTGAATCAGCAACATTAACTGAATATGAACTATCTTTTACTTTTGCTTTGTATGAACTTGTTGTCCAAATTGAACTATCTGTATCCCATTCAACTGAATCGATATCAGCATCTAATAATTTTTCAACAAAGTCAGCTCTTAATAATGTATATTTTTCAACATCATCAAAACCATCGAAGTATGGAGCATAATAGATTGCACTTTGTGAACTATCTTCATAACTTGTTGTTTCAACTGAAGCTTTAACGATAGGGTTTGAATCTAAGAATGCTTTGAAGTTTGGCATTTGATCAAGATATTTACTTAAATCTAAGATTGTACCACTTTGTGTACCATATTGAGAAATAACTGAGACTTGACCAACTGCGATATCAGCATATTGGTTTGTTAACCATTGGTTTTTGAAAATGTTAACAGCTTTATCTGATGAATCTGTAACATCATTAATAGTGAAATTTAATTGTTTTTGGACTGCTTGCCAAACTGGTTTGAAGTCGCCTGTTTTAATTTTGTTTCCTGCTGGAGTTGTATAGTCAACGTCTTGATTATATCTTAAGCCAGTATTCTTATCATAGTTTACAGACATTGATAATGTGACATTGTCAGCATATGGATCATCATCTGGTGTTGGATCAGGTGTTGGATCTGGATCTGGATTTGGTGTTGGATCTGGATCAGGTGTTGGAGTTGGTGTTGGTGTTTCACCACAAGCACTGATTGTTAATCCAATCAAAGCTGCGCTTAATACGCTTAAAAATCTTTTGTTTTTCATTTTGTAATTTTCTCCTTTGTAAGATTTTTATATTTATAAGTAGTTAATACTTTATAACCTATTCTTTAACGCCTCCAAGGTTAACCCCTGCAGCGAAATATTTTTGAATAAATGGATAGATAATGATAATTGGGATAATTGCAGAGACGATCATACAATAGAATAATGATGTCATTGAGAAATTACCGAAATTAGGACGTGAATCCAAACTATTCATTTGGTCTAAGAAACTCTTAATATAAACTTGGAGTGGTTGTTGTAATTCATCTGAAACAACTTGAGCTGCCCAGAAGTAACCATTCCATCTTGAAATACCATAGAATAAACCAACTGTAGCAATAGTAGCTTTACTCATTGGAATATAAACTTTATTACAAACTTGAGTTTCAGTAGCTCCATCAACAATAGCAGCTTCTTCGATTTCTTTTGGAACTCCAGCAAAGCCGTTTCTTAATAAGATAACGTTATAAGCATTTAAACCCATTGCAACAACGACTAACCATTTATCATCGATAATTCCAATTGCGTGGAATACATCTTTTGTGTTGTCGTAATTAAGTTTTGTAGCAAATAAACCTGCTGAGAACCACATTGTGAATACTAATAAGAAGTTTAATACTCTATTAAATGGCATTCTCTTTTTACTTAATGCATAACCACCATAGATTGAAACAACCATTGCAAAGATTGTACCTAAAGCAGTTAAGAATAATGTATTTGAGTATGAAATCCAGAATGTTTTTTGTTGGAATGTGTAGATAAATGCATCAAATTGGAATGAAGTTGGGAATAAAATTAAACTTCCCATTTCCATTTCTTCTTTACCTGCAATAGCTGCACAAATTGAGTAAACAAATGGATATAAACAGAATAATGCGAATACAGTTAAGAATGTATAAGCTAAAATTTTAAATATAATTTCGGATGTATC
This sequence comes from Bacteroidaceae bacterium, assembly GCA_963653985.1. Taxonomy (GTDB): domain Bacteria; phylum Bacillota_I; class Bacilli_A; order RFN20; family CAG-826; genus Onthovivens. The sequence goes on along the minus strand of CAVKAB010000076.1, from coordinate 690 downwards.
TAAACGTTTCATAAATATTTATACCTCCTAATATTAATATAATGATGTATCGCTAATCTTACGTGCGATCATATTAGAACCAATAACAAGCATCATAGCAATTAATGCGTTGAATAAGTCAGCACTAGCTGCAATTGATTTTGATAAGACTGAAGTAACTTCAGATCCTGTCATACCTGCATTTCTCATAACGTATGTTGAAACGATATCTGCAGTTTCATAAATTGAGTTGTTGTATAAAAGGTAAACTTTTTCATAACCAACTGTGAATAATTTACCAATTTCAAGAATTAACATAATTGTTAATGTTGAACCAATACCAGGGAATGTAACATATCTAATTTGTGCGAGTTTATTAGCTCCATCCATTCTAGCAGCTTCATAGCTAGTTGGTGAAATTGATAAAATAGCAGCAAAATAAACAATACTACCATAACCAGCAGCTTCCCAAATACCTGAGACTTGATAAACAGCTCTAAAGTATTGTGGTTGACCTAGTAATGATGCTCCTTGAGGAATCCATCCCATTAATGTTAAGGCTTGTGTTAAGACACCTCCACTAAATGTATCAGTTTGAGGTGCAACAAGTAATTGAACAAGGGTTGTAACAACAACGAGAGAAACGAATTTTGGAAGATATGAGAAGATTTGAACAATACTTCTATAAACTTGATTTTTAACTTCACTAAA
>CAVKAB010000075.1:0-6194 GCA_963653985.1 Bacteroidaceae bacterium | reverse complement strand
GAGGTATTTATGAAAGTATTAATTATTAATGGATCTCCAAGAAGAGATGGCAATACAAGTATTGCATTAAATGAAATGAAAAAAGTATTTAGTGAAAAGAGTATTGAAGTTATTGAATATAATATCGGTATTAAAGATATTAGAGGATGTATGGCTTGTTCTTATTGCCACCAAGATAATCACAATAAATGTGTATTTAATGATGATGTGAATAAAGTTAATGAAATTATTAAAGATGTATCAGGAATAGTTATTGCATCTCCTGTATATTATGCATCTCCAAATGGTACTTTAATTTCGTTTTTAGATAGATTATTTTATTCTTGTCCTCATGATTTAAAGATGAAAGTTGGTGCTTCAGTTGTGGTTGCTAGACGCGGAGGATCATCTTCATCATTTGATGTATTGAATAAATATTTTACTATTAGTGAGATGCCAATTGTTTCTTCTACTTATTGGAATATGGTATATGGAAGAAAACAAGGCGAAGCACAAGAAGATAAAGAAGGTTTAAGAACAATGCGAAATCTTGCAAATAATATGATATTTTTAATGAAATCAATTGAACTTGGTAAAAAAGAATTAGGAATACCTGAAACTGAAGAAGGAATCTACACTAATTTTATAAGGTAATAATATGAGAAAGATTAATTATTTAAATAAGAAAGATAAAGTATATTTAGTAGCACCATCTTTTGGATGTACCTTTACTCCATATAAAGAAAGATTAGATAATGCGATTAAAGTATTTAATGATTTAGGATATGAAGTTATTGAAGGTGAAAATATTCGAAAAGAAAAAGGACACGTAAGAAGTAATTCAGAAAAAAAGTGTGCTAAAGAAATAATGGATGCATTTAAAAGTGATGCTAAAATCATTATGAGTGTTGGAGGAGGGGAAACAATGATTGAAATCCTTCCTTATATTGATTTTGAAAAGATTAAGAAATTACCTCCTAAACTCTTTATTGGCTTTAGTGATAATACTAACCTTACTTTTTTACTTACTATCCTTACTCATCAAGTATCAGTATATGGACCATGTTTTCCAACATTTGGAATTGAACCATTAAGCAAACCTTGTCTTGATACATTAAAATTAATTAGTGGAGAATCATCTAAGGTTAAAGGATATCCAATGTGGATTAAAGAAGGAAATCATGATTTTTCACTTCTTAATCCTACAAAAGAATTACCATATAATTTAAAATCTAAACTATCTTTTATTAATACTAAAGAATTTAATGAAACTGGATTAATGCTTGGAGGATGTCTAGATATTTTAATTTTATTATGTGGTACAAAATACGATAAAGTTAAAGAATTCATTGAAGAATATAAAGACACTGGTATTATTTGGTATTTAGAAGCGTGTGATTTATCTCCTCTTGCTATTGAAAGAGGATTATTCCAACTTAAAGAAGCTGGATGGTTTAAATACGCTAAAGGATTTATATTTGGAAAACCACTACATTTTGATGAGAAACAATATGGAGTTAATCGAATTAGTGCAGTTAAACATATCTTAAAAGATACTAAACTCCCAATTGTAATGGATGTAACACTTGGACATTATAATCCTTCACTTCCTATATTAAATGGTAAGGTAGCAAGTGTTAGAAGTATTAATAATGAAATTGAAATAGAATACATTGATTAATTAGCAGGGTAAAACCTGCTTTTTTATGTTAAAATTATTTAAGTATGAGAATTTTAGATTATAATGAATTTTTAATATGTAGAATGGTATGAAATTTATTTGAAATGTCTATTACTAGATCAAATCTTTCTTCTCCTCAATTTATAAGAAGATTTATGAATAATGAAGAAATCAATTCCCAATTTTATTCAAAAGTTTATTTTTTTATCTCAACTAGTAGAGAACAAATAATTGATGATATGAATGAAATGTTTAAACCTACTAAGAATAAATACACATATTCAAATGATGAAATGTATTGGATTGGATATATTTATTCTTGTATTGCATTCTTATATGAAATTCCATTTAAAAAGGTTTATGAACTATTTAACGCTAGAGACATTAGAAGATATTATCCAATTTACCATACTTTTGGAATAGAACAAGCAGCTGAAAGGATGATGGAAAATATTGGATATGTGAAAGAAGAAACTAATACTATTAAAGAAACAAAAGTAGAAGATAAAGTAGAAATGAGCGAAGAAGAAATTAAGAAACTTAACGAAAGAGCAAAGGAATTAATGCGCGAAATGATTAGAGAAGAAAAAGAAAACCAAAGAAAAAAAGGAAAATAAATCAAAAAAGTAAAAAGTGATGCTCATTGATGAATGTCACTTTTTTATATTTCTAATTTTTTAAACATGCAAGTGGTACGACAAATACACCATTATCCATTTGGTATGCTGTATTGTCTTTAGTGACAACCATTAAAAATGCTAAATCGCCTTCTTTTGAAGTATCAATATCACTTGCAATTTTTAATAAGTTCTTACTAGCGTATTCAATATCATCTTTTCCACCAAGTTTAACTTCAACTAATGCCCGTGAATTATCTTTGAATTGGATAACTGCATCACATTCTCTTTTTGAAGAATCTCTATATTTATATACTCTAGCACCAATTGTATCAGCGTATACTCTTAAATCATGTATTACTAATGATTCAAATAATAATCCAAATGTAGTTATATCTTTAAACATTCCGTCAGGAGATAGCCCTAAAGCAGCTGCACCAATTGACGGATCTGAAAAATGTCTTGTAGCTTTTTCTCTAATAGCAGTTTTACTTCTTAAATTAGGATTCCATGCAGGCAATTCATCAATTGCATAAAGATTTCTTAATGCGTTTAAGAATTTAGAAAATAATTCTTTATCAAAGGTTTCATCTCCATTAATACAATCATCAAGCAATGTTTTATCACTTGCAGCAATTGAAACATTTCTAGCATAACTTCTTAATAATTTTCTAGCTTTTTGGACATCTTTTCTAATTGGTATTTCTTTTAATGAAAATACATCATCAGTAACAAGTGTTTCATAATAGTCAATTGCTTGTTGAAGTGATACTTCTTTATCATCATTGATTGCTAAAGGCCACCCACCTCTACAAATAAAGTAAGCGTAGTCATGAATATTTTTGGTTGAAACGTTTGGAGTAAAGCGATTGTTTTTTAAATCTTCTAAAGAAACTGCTCCATTACTATCGCCTGTTTCAAATAATGACATTGTTCTCATAACTTTTCGAATAATTCTTCCATTGCCGGTATGTCTACTTTCAGAAGTTTCCTTATTCATTCTTTCTCTATCGGTTACACTTCCAGTTAAAATATATTGTCCAAATGTTCCATTTTTATCAACTTCATATTTGATTTGATCCCAAATGAATGCAACATGCTGCCATTCATCAATTAAGGTTGGTTTCTTTTCAAAATTTAAAAAAGTTGATGGAGAAGTTTTTGCAAGTGCAATCCAATTATCTCTTGTTTCTAAACTCATTAAATCAATTAATCCTTTTGCGTGTTTTTCACAAGTTGTAGATTTTCCACACCATTTTGGACCTTCTACAATAACGGCGCCTTTTGTTCTTAATGCAAAATCTAATGTTTTATCAAATAATCTAGGCATATATTTCATAGAAAAAACCTCCATTTTTATAGTTTATATGTATATTATATCATAAACCGAAGAAAAAGTGGAAAATAAACCGAAGAAATATGAGTAAATAAACCGAAGAAAAAGTGGAAAATAAACCGAAGAAATATGAATTAAAAAACCGAAGAAATATAAGATAATAAATTAAATTGAATAAATATCATAAAATTTAATATGATTATTATTAGTTATATGGAGACTAATTATATATGGATACTAATAAAAAAACAGCTTTAAATTTATGGAATGAACGAATTGGAAAATCGGTGCAAAATGCATATGATTTTGCAGGTAGACCTATTAAAAAAGGAGCATATGGAGATACCAATAGCAAATATGGATGGGATTTAGATCATATTATACCCATAAGTAAAAATGGTAAAAATGAAAAAGATAATCTTCAAATAGTAAATATTTTAACAAATCGAGAAAAAGGAAATAATTTTCCTGACTTTAATGTAAATAATAAAGAATTTAAAGCTATTAAAGAGAATGGAAAATTAAAGATTGTACAAATTGATAAAAAGGAAGCATCTGAAGATATTAAATTAATTGCAACAAAAGAAAACACTAATACACCAAAAACGGTAGAGAAGGAAAAGGATAAAACTAGTATAGATTCTAAAAGAAGAGCTAAGAATAAAAAAGAAACTAGTGATGATGCATCTAATAATATTTTACTAACATTAAAACGTATTAAAGAATTAGACATTAATCGTAAAGTATATACTGGATCTATTTTAATTAGATTGAAGAATTTAAAAAATGAATCATTAATTAAATTCATTAAAGAAAACTTTAATGAAGAAGATTTTATATTCTTTAATGTAGGTAAAAGAAGAAAAGAAGTTACTAATATTTTAATTAGAAAGTATGATATATCTTTAAAGAAAGATAATAAATATTTAATGGATAAATGTGTTTATATTAATACTTATTTAAAGAATTACTTCTTAAAGAAAGAATACTTTAAATCATATGATATCCATTATGAGATTTCTTGTTTAGATGATAATTCTTTTAATAGAGTAATCCATAATGAATCAAAGATATTAAATAATATGTATTTTAATGATTTAGTAGTATCTAATATGATGAGTGAAGAAGTATTAGATGATGTATCTATTAATATTAATCACTTTAATATATATGATTTAGAGATTAAATCATTAAAAGAAGAATTATTTAAAGAAGTTAATAGAATGGAATAAAAATGTGCTAACAATAATAGTTAGCACACACATTTTATAAAATAATCTTTTCAATTTTAGAATCATGTTTTAAAGTTTTAGAATTATAATTAATACCTACTAATAAAACATCACCTTTATAATCTTTTAAAGAATTAAAGTATTCTTTTTCTTTAATTTGATTTATTGCGTCTTCACTTGAAGAATCTGCTTTAAGTTCAATGATTATTGGAATATGAATGTTATCTTTAGGGATAAAAGTAACATCTGCTCTTCCTAAAATTGAAGTATCTTCCTTTTTAATATTATAGAATTCTTTAGCACGGTAATAAGACATATAGACAATAACACCAAGTACATCTTCTTTATTTTTATTGAAGATAGTAGCTAATTCTTTATGATTTTTATCTAATGTTTCATTGATATAAGAAGTATTAAGTTTTAAAGTTTCTTCTAACATTTTTGAAGAATTAGAAATTGGATCATAAATTTCATTCCAAGAAAGAATATCAAATGAATTAATGAATTCTTCTTTTATTTCATGATTTGGAATATAACATTTCTTATCATTTTCATCATACGCTAAATAACCTAAATGAATTAAAACAGTTAAAGCAGCGTCTTTTGAGTTAATTTCTGTTAAATCATTATTGAATTTAGATGCATTAACCTTAATCTTTTCGCCTACAATTAATTTTGCAATAATGTCTTTAAGTTCTCCATTATCGTAATTCATATAACTAGTAACGGATTCAATTGATGATGTTTGAATCCAATAATCTTCTAAAACCCCGCTTTGAGTAGCTTCTACAACAGATTTAGGATTATAAATTTCAACACCTTTAAGTCTATATCCATCATACCATTCTTTGATATCATTAAAGTTTCTATGATACTTTAAGCATAAAGACTTAACTTCGCTTTCGCTAAATCCTAAAAATGATTCTAAACCTTTAGGAGAAATCATATTATATTCTTTAAACATGTTTAATGCGGATTGGGTACTGTATCTTTTAATTGGAAGAATTCCTGTCATATACACTAAATCAATACATGCTCCAATTCTTGTAGATTTGAATAAACTTCTTAATAAATCAATATAATCATCACAAAGTTTAGTATTTGATTTATCATCTCTAAAAATGACATCCCATTCATCAAATAAAAATATAAAGGTTTCATTTAACTTACTATTTATTTTAATGATTGCGTCTTCTAATAAATCATTCTTAATATCAATATCAGGATATGCTTCAATTAAATCATTAAGAATATATCTTTTTAATTCATTAATAAAATCATTCTTATCTTGCACTTTTAAATATATTTCTGCAACATCAATCCAAATAACATTATGTTTATTTAAATGA
>CAVKAB010000074.1:3184-6195 GCA_963653985.1 Bacteroidaceae bacterium | reverse complement strand
TGATGAGCTGGCGAATATCGATAACACTGAACCATATCCTTTAGTTATGGATGCTCCTTTTTCTAATACAGATGAAGTACATATTAAAAATATTTGTAATGCTTTACCAAACTATTGTGATCAGATAATTATGTTTGTAATGGAGAAAGATTTTAATTACGCTAATGATTCAATTAAAAATAAAATTGGAAAATTATATAAATTAATTCAACTATCTGAAACAGAATCTAATGTAGAGGAGATAATATAAAATGCCTAGTATGTTTAAAAAGCAAATAAGATTATATGGAAAGCATGCATTGATTATGCAAAAATATTGTAAAGATAAAGGAGGGGAACAAGATGTACCTTTTCCAATTTCTAATAATGAAGGAAAAATAAATGAACACTTCTATATTTTTGAAACGCGTATAGAAATTTATATGATTGCGGCAATGCTTGGAATTTTATATAAAAAAGAAGTAGAAGAAGATCAAGAAAAAAAACCATATTCATCTATTATGATGGATATGGTAGAAAAGCAAAGAAAAAATCTTGAAAGAATATATCAATACATGATTTTATCTGATGACTCTATTGATTCTTATGACGGAAAAATTAAAAAGGCTTTTTCACTTATTCCAACAGATGAAGAATCTGAAAAGCAGCAATTAAAATTTGAAAATTTTGTAAGAGGTGGCTTAGAAATTATTGATGAAATTTTTAAAGAATGCAAAAATTATGAAGATATTTGTAATGCTATTATTGAAATGAATGCATCGCTAGATAATTTTCTTGATGATAATTATCTAAATTGAATTTTGAATAAAAAATATTAAAAAATAATAATTGTATCTTATTATTAAAAGTCGGCAAAAAATCGGCAAAATATTGATTAAAAATTTTATAGATTTCTAAAGAAATTTTATAAAATTTTAAGAAAAATACAAAAATTTGTTTGTTTTTATAGCACAAATATTCGCCCTGCCTAACGCTCTCAAAGTAACAATAAAATTAAAATAAGTTCGATAAATATCGGACTTTTTTTAAATCTAGAAAAATTGAATGTCGGCATTTTATCGGCAACTTTTAATAGAATTATTAATTATTGATTTTATAATACCTATTTCTATTATGTATCTTGTATTCCTGTTATCTTTTTAAAATATTACTAACTAAATCTTGTTTAGAAGCATATATTCATAATTAAAAATTAATCTTTCAAAAACTTTAATTATTGTTTCAACTTTATATTCATTAACATTTTTTTATTTAACTGGTGTTTTTACTTCACATACTTAATACATATTTTTGTGCAAATGCACACTTTTATGTATTAATAATTAATAAATTAATCTAGAGATTTTAAATTAAGTAAAAAATCAAAGAGATTTAAATGTAATATACCAAATTCATCATAATTATTAGAACCACCATATTTAGTGATTAATACTTTCTTATAAGCATTATTAACTTTCTTTAATGGTCTTAATTCTTGGTTCATTTTTTCATCATCTGGAATAAACATACTAGATTGAATATAAATTACTTTATCAAACTTTTCTGCTATAAAATCTACTTCAAGGTTTATTCTTTCAGTTTTATTATTTGAATGATCAAAAATAGGTATAACACCAATTGAGACATTATAGCCTCTATAAATAAGTTCGTTATAAATTATATTTTCCATATAATGGGGTTCTTGTTCTTTACTAACAAAACTAGCAGCTGCATATCTTAAACCCATATCTTCAAAATAATATTTATTTGAAGCACCTATAAATTTTCTTCCATTTAAATCATATCTCTAGATACTTGGTTAATTAAAAAAGAATCCTGCATATGTTCAATATATTTACTTACAGTAATTGGTTGAATAGGAGATTTCATTTCTGCTTTAAAAGTATTAGCAATCTTTGTAGGATTAACAATTGAACCTACATTTCTAGCTATTACTTTAACTAAATCCCTAATATTAGAATCACTTCTTAATGAATATCTTTCAATAATATCGTTAATATATGTATTATTAAAGACTGATTCTAGGTATTCTCTTTTTGAAGGTTCATCAGGAAGAAGTGATACTTGTGGTAAACCTCCATAAAGATAATATTCATTCCATAAAGTAATGTTATTAAGTTCTTTTCGTGTGTTAGCTTCTTTAAACTCTTTAAATGTTAATGGATGTACCTTTATTTGCCATCCTCTCCCTCTAAATTCTGTTGCAATATCACTAGATAGCATATGAGAATTAGAACCTGTAACGAATGTATCGACATTATCCATGTGTAAAAAACCATTTAATACATCATAAAAAGTAATTGTTGGAATTTTATTGTTAACAGTTTTAAATCCTTCAAATGCTGGATTTTTAACTTCTTCACACATTTGAATTTCATCAATTAAAAAATAATATTTTGAATCTTTATCTATTACTTTTTCTTTAAAGTAGGCAGATAAATTTAAAGGGTTTCTATATTTAATATTTGCATCATCATCAAGAGATAATTCTATGATATGATCACTTTGTACTCCAATTGAAAGGAGATAATCTTTAAATATATGAAAAAGAAGAAAAGATTTTCCACATCTTCTTGGGCCAGTAATTATTTAATCATTCCATTATTCATTGAACTTTTTATTTTTTCTAAATATGATTCTCTAGTAATATACATAGATTCACTCCTTAATACATATTTTTGTGCGAATGCACATTTTTATGTATTAAGTACAACATAATAATAGGTTTTAGTAATTGAAAATGTGCTAATTTTAAAAATCTTATTAGAAATATATAATTTCAATTTTACATTTTAAATTGAAGAAAAATTTTTCATCTAAGTAATAGAGATGATAGTAGGAGTAATGATTTTTCCTGTGATAAAAGAATAGAAATTCTATCACGAAAAGTTGCAACAAAATATCACGAAAAGTTGCAACAGACTCTTATGCACGATCTAAAGATATTCACTTTTTTATTCTTAGTATAAGTTCATTTTCTTTAAAAAAGGAGATAAACAAATTATTCTTTC
>CAVKAB010000074.1:0-2995 GCA_963653985.1 Bacteroidaceae bacterium | reverse complement strand
GGAGGAAAATTATCTGATTTAATAAAAAAATAAGCAAGTTTGGATCTCATATATTTAATTATAAATGATTTACAATGTATACTTAATGATATACAATATCATTAATAAAGGAGGAAATAATATGGCAAATGCACCAACACAAGTTAGAATTGATCCAATGGTTAAAAGAAATGCAAATGAGTTATTTAAAACTCTTGGACTTGATATGTCAACTGCAATAAATATCTTTTTGAGTCAATGTATTTTAACAGGTGGACTTCCTTTTGAAGTTAAAGTACCTAGTTATAAAAAAGAAGTTCTTGAAGCAATGGAAGAAGCAAAAAGAATTTCAAGAGATCCTAATGCTAAAAGCTATTCTTCAATTGAAGAATTAAACAAAGCATTGGATGAAGAATAATGTACATATTAAAATTTACAAATTTATATAAGAAAAATTTTAAATTAATGAAGAAAAGAGGTTATGATATTTCTCTTTTAAATGAAGTAATTACTAAATTACAAAATGGGATTAAACTTGATAAAAAGTATAAAGATCATATTTTAAAAGGTGAATATAAAGGTTTTCATGAATGTCATGTTAAACCTGATTGGTTATTAATTTATTTGATTGAAGATGATATTATTACCTTAACACTTATTGATACTGGAACTCATTCTGATTTATTTAATGAATAATTTTTAAAAAATAGCTCAAAAGTTAAATGATTAACTAATGAGTTTTTTTATTTTCCATTTTGTATTTTATTAATACATAATGAATCTTTAAATGTTACTATAAATGTTATTATAAATTTATCAATAAAATTGAGTGATAGTGAAGCTTTAATATTAGATATTATTAAAATTATAAAGGAATAAACAAAACTTAGATTGCTAAAATGGGTGGATAAATCAGAAATGACTGTTCAACGTGCAATTAATTACTAAATGAAAAATTAATCATACGTGTTGGATCAAAAAAACGGGATATTGGGAAATTTGTTAATTTAATTTACTTTTAAAAAAACGAATGTAATTATTTCATTTAGAAAATGCAACTAAACTGGTAAAATTTCATTTAGAAAATGCAACTAATCGATAAATATTTCATTTAGAAAATGCAACTAATATATTGTAATTTCGTTTAGAAAATGCTATATTTACCTTAATAAATATTGAGGTTTTATATGGAATTTAGAAGAAAAATATACAATCAAATAAAAGAATGGAAAGAAGAAGAAAATAAGAATTCCGCTTTATTGATTGAAGGTGCAAGACGTGTAGGTAAAACTACTATTGTTAAAGAATTTGCTAAAAAAGAATATAAAAACTATATTTATATAGATTTTACATATGCAAACGATCAACTTAAAAAACTATTTAAAAACATTAATCCTGCAAATAAATTATCAATGGATCAATTCTTTTCAGATTTATTTTTAATGTTTGGAAAAACCTTAAAAAAAGGTGATCTTATTATTTTTGATGAAGTTCAATTTTTCTCTTTAGCAAGACAATCAATTAAAGCACTTGTTGCAGATGGAAGATTTGATTATATAGAAACTGGTTCTTTAATATCAATTAGAGAAAATACACAAAATATCCAAATTCCTTCTGAAGAAAGAAGAATTGAAATGCATCCTCTTGATTTTGAAGAATTCTGTTGGGCTTTTGGATGGGATGATAAATGTGATTTACTAAGAGATATTTATAATGAAAAAAGAAGTATAAGTGAAAATGCTCATCGACAATTAATGAATGATTTTAGACTTTATCTAGCATTAGGCGGGATGCCTAAAGTAATTTCACTTTATCAAGAAACTAATTCATTTATGCGCTGTGAAAAAGAAAAACAAGATATATTAAAATTATATGAAGATGATTTAAGAAAACATGATGATAAAAGTGGCACTATCACATTAGATATTTATAATTCAATGCTTCCTGCATTAAAATCATGGTCTAGAAGGGTTAAAACCAAAACAAGAAGTGAAGGAATGATAAAAACATATCAAAGATCGCTTAAAGATTTAGAAGATTCTAAAATAGTTAATTCAGTTTATCGTTCTAGTGATTTAAGTTTTGGATCTTTAATAAAAGAAGATAATGATTTTAAATTATACCCGCTTGATGTAGGCTTAATGCTTTCTTCTTTAATTGGTAGTCAAAATGAAGATGTAGAGAAAACATATCTTAAAATAAGAACTGATAATCTTGAAAATTCTAATTTTGGAATTTTATATGAATCTTTAGTTGCTCAATCTTTAGTAAGCAATGATAGAAAAGTTTTCTATCATACTTTTGAATATGATAAAATAAGATATGAGATTGATTTTGTAACATTTATAAAAGGAAAGATGAATGTAATTGAAGTTAAATCTACTAAACGTTTCACTACTTCATCATTAGATAATTTAAAGAATAAATATCCTCAATTAAAATTAAATAAAATTGTTATTTCTCCTAAAAATTTAAGTTTTGATAATGATATAACTAATTTACCAATTTATATGACTTTCTTACTCTAATTATTTTTAATATTAAATAATACTAACTAAAAAAGTATGATAAAATTTATAAAAATATAAGGAATACTATGGAAAATTTTAAATATATTACTTTAAGAGAATATCCTGAATTAAAGGAAGAAGCTGCACGATGGTTTTCTAGTAAATGGGGAGTCCCAAAAGAAGCTTATCTTGCTTGTATGGATAATTATCTTAATCAAAAAATAGAATATGGCTGGTATCTTTGTCTTGATGAAAATAAAATAATTGGAGGACTTGGAGTTATTGAAAATGATTTCCATAATAGAAAAGACCTTAGTCCAAATATATGTGCAGTTTATACTGAAGAAGAATACCGTAATAAAGGAATTGCAGGTAATTTATTAAATATGGCTGTTTCAATTAGTAAATCAAAAGGCATTTCTCCAATTTATTTAATTACAGATCATATTGGCTTTTATGAAAAATATGGATTTGAATTTTTATGTATGGTTCAAGGAGATGGTGAA
>CAVKAB010000073.1:0-6198 GCA_963653985.1 Bacteroidaceae bacterium | reverse complement strand
ATTTAAAGCAACAATATTAGCATTTCCATCATCTAAAACTTCACTTAAAGTATCTCCTAATTTACCATTTGCTTTATTATAAAGTTTCTTTTCTCCTGGAGCAGTGAAATCAGCATCAACTACGAATCCATTTTTTTGCATTGTAATAGTAAATTCATAGTGATCATCAACTTTATTAGATAATAATTCTTCAATATAAGATTTATCTCCTAAATCGAATTTAGTAACTAAATTACTTCCTTCAGGATAAGCTTTAAAAGTTACTTGTTGAACTGTAGTAGCACTGCCTTTATCAACAGTTACATAGCCTCCACTTGAAGGTAAAATTGTATTTGACCATGCTGTTGCACCATCTTTACCATTAGCTCCATTTGATCCATTAGTACCATCTTTACCATTTTGACCATCTTTTCCATCAGTACCATCTTTGCCATCTACACCATCTTTTCCTTTAATGTTTCCTTTTTTAGACCACTTTCCACTAGATTTTGTGTAGAAGTCAAAAGAATCAGTATCAACATAAGAATCACCATCTTTTCCTAATGAATCACTAGGAGCACCTTTACCATTTAAAAATGAGGTACCATCAACTCCATCTTTACCATCAGTGCCATCTTTTCCGTTTACACCATCAACACCTGGTTCACCTTTAGCACCTTGGCAACTTGCTAAACCAAAGAGACAAGTTGAAGAAATTGCTAATACCCATAAAAACTTATTCTTTTTCATATCAAATATTTTCTCCTTATAAGTCCATTTATTCTATCATATATATATATATATATCAGATGTTAATTTACGATTGTTTATAATTGTTCCGTATTTTCTGGGATAACTTTTACTAAAAATTTACTAGTTTTAAAATACTTATTTACTTTATATAGTTATATTAATCATCTCAAATTTCTTACTTGATTCTATGAATTCTAATTTCCTTATTATTGATGCATTAAGTAATCCTTCTTTTACAAGTTTAGACTTATACATTGTAAGAATACCTTTAGTAAAATTTAAAGTACTCATTATTTCTTTATTAATAATATAACCCTTTTGCCATTAAGAAAGAATAACTCTTAGATTATCTAGTTTATTTACTTCGTATAATAAATCCTCAAACTAGGGAATCAAAACGCCACATTTTAGGGAATCAAAACGCCTCAAACTAGGGAATTGTAATTAAATAGTACGATAAATATCGTATTTTTTAAAATTAATAAAAATATCTTATTTATTCAGTATTTTATTATAAAAATGGTTTAGATATTAAAGCAAAAAGAGTATAATACAAAAGTTATGGAAAAATTTATAAAAAGCTTAGTTAAATCAATTCTTGCTGGAATGTTAATTGGTCTTGGTGCTACAACAAACCTTTATTTAAAAACAATAGGATTAAATTTTGTAGGATCAGTAATGTTTACTTTTGGACTTATTTGTATTTGTTTCTTTGATTTAAATTTATATACAGGTAAGGTTGGATTCTTCTTTGATAATGATAAAGAATATAAATTAAATATTCTTACTATTATTTTAGGAAATATTATTGGTGCATCTTTATTTGGATTTATGATGCATGTATGTGCTCCTTTTGATACTAGTAATTATATTAGTTTTATTAACGCTAAAATAATTGATTTCTCAAATTTTAGTATTATGTGGCTTGTTAAATTCTTCTTAAATTCAATGCTTGCAGGTATTTTAGTATATCTTGCAGTTATTGCATTTAAAAGATTTACTAACCCAATCATGGAAGTTTTAGGAATTGTCTTTGCAATTTCAATTATGGTTTTACTTAAAGGTGAACATAGTATCGCTAATGTAGTTTATTATTCATTATTCTATGATTCAATTAATCATATTGGAGTTATTGTGTCATTTATAATTTGTGCATTAGGAAATGCAGTTGGATCAATTGTATTGCATTTATTATTTAAAGTAGCAGATAAAAAGATAGTTAAAAAAGAAGAAATTAGTAAATAAATAAGGTGAATCATTGATTTGGTTCACCTTTTTACTTACTCTTCAAAATAATTATCTAATATATATTCTTTAAATAAAGGTAATACAAATGATAGTTTGCCTCTTTCTTTAGTAACGACAACTCCTTTATTAAGCAATCTTTTTCGATATGGATTAAAATGATTATTATCCATTTTACATATTTCCATTACTTCACTTATTTTATTATTTTTAGATTTTGCTAATGCATATAATATTTCTTTATCTTTTGATGATAATTCACTCCAAATTTTCTCATATGAATATTCTTCTAAATATAATCTATAATCATCCATTGCATCTTTATAATTACCATTATGTCTAAAAGTAAGATATCCTAAAACTTGAAATGCAAAAGCATATCCATTTGTAAGTCGAGCCATTTTTAAAGCATCATTATCATTTAACGAAAAAACTTGTTTATATTTTAATGCGATTGCATTTATATTTAGAGAGGATAAGTTAATCTTTAAACTTCTATAAAGAAATGTTAATGACTTATCATCTTGAAGATTTTTAATATTTTCATAAAGACCAGTCATAAGTAAAAATACCAGTAAATGATTTCCAGAAATAATTTGGAACATACTTGCAAAAAGTTTCATATTATCATTTTTAACAACTTCATCTACAGTAATTAACACTTTAATATTTTTATTTTTTAAATGTTCTAATATTTTAATAATCGCTGTATCAACATCAGTTATTTTATCTTCTAGATTTGCACCAATTGTAAGAATATTAAAAAAAGATAAGTTTAAATTTAATGATTTTAAATAAGAACCAGCTAAAGAATTCAATTTAGCTAATAAACTATTTTTCATGTCAGTTAATGGATCAAGTTGTATGACAATCCAATCTTTTTTGGTTTTGAAATAATCTGCAATATCTACCATTAATACAGTTTTACCAGAGCCTCTAATTGCAGTTATTAAATAAATTTTGTTATTCATATATTCACTTTGAAACGATTCAATAATTTGATTCTTTTCTTCTGGTCTTTCAATCGATAAAACTGGACTAGAACCAAACATTAATGTAAATGGATTATCTTTCATACTACCATACTCCTTAATATCTACTATATTTACTATTATATACTATCTTTTACTATTTTTAAAATATTTTACTATCCTTTACTATTATTTACTAATTTTTACTATTTTTAAAAAGATTTACTATCTTTTACTATTATTTACTAAATTTTACTAATCAGTTTTGCAAATTTAAACTTATTTGTATAAATTAAGCAAGCAAGTTTTAAAAAATGTCAAAAGAAAACCCAGGAATAAATCCTGGGTATAATAATCTTGAATATTTTGTAATATTTGCTTGTAATAAGCAGATTATCTCTTTGAGAATTGTGGAGCTCTTCTTGCTTTTTTGAGACCGTATTTCTTTCTTTCTTTTGCTTTTGAATTACGTGTTAACATACCGTTAACTTTTAAAGCTTTTCTATCTTCTCCAGCTTCTAATAATGCTCTAGCAATACCTAATCTTAAAGCACCTGCTTGGCCGCTGAAACCGCCACCATTAACGTATGCTTTAACATCGTATTTACCTTCAACACCTAAAATTGTAAGAGGTTGTTTTAAATCTAAAACTAATGTAGCATGTGGGAAATATGCGCTAACGTCTTGATCGTTAACGATAATTTTACCATTACCTTCAGCTAAATAGACTTTTGCAACAGAAGATTTTCTTCTACCTGTTCCATAGAATGCACTTTTTGTAGCCATGACTATTTACCTCCTAAACTTTTGAAAGTTAAAACTTCTGGTTTTTGACTTTCGTGATTGTGTTTTTCGCCTTTGTAAACGAATAACTTTTTAGCCATTTGATGACCTAATCTTCCTTTTGGAAGCATACCCCAAACTACTCTTTCGAATAATTCTTCAGGATATTTTTCGAGCATTGTTTCTAATGTTCTAATTCTCATACCACCGTTATAACCGCTAACGTTGTAGTATTTTTTGTTTAAAGGTTTATTAGTTCCACTAACTGATACCTTTTCACAATTGATTACGATAACGTAATCTCCGCAATCTTGGTTTGGTGTCCAAGTTGGTTTTTCTTTACCCATTAAATAAGTAGCAATTTCAGTTGCTAATCTTCCAAGAGGTTTGTCTTTTGCATCGACGACATACCACTTACGAGTAATTTCTTCTTTTTTTAAACTTGTAGTTTCTTTATTCATCTCACTATTCTCCTATATAAATATAAAATCGTACCGGGACTTTAAATTTGGTTTAGATTTAGTGTCCATAATATTATATAGATTTCACTTTTCAAGCGCAACAAAGAATTAAAAATTTTCGCCAAAAATTGATATAAATTCAAATTTAATTTTTTAAAACTGATATTGGAACAACAAAAATTCCATCACTTGTTTTATAGCAATTACCATGACTTGTTAAAATCATCATAAATTTAGGTAATTTGTTTCCGCTAGAAACTAACTTATTTTGAAATTTATTTAATGAGTTTATACCTTCATTAATGTTCTTTTCACTAGCTATTTTTATTTCAATTGCGCAATATTCTCCATTTCTTGTTTCGATTATAGCATCAATTTCTTGCCCTGAACTATCTCTATAGTGTTTTAAAGATCCGTTTATTGATTGTGCATATACTGATAAATCCCTTATTGCCATATCTTCAAAAAATAATCCAAATGAATTCATATCATTTAATAAATCACTAGGAGTAATACCTAATGCACTCGTTGCAATTGAAGTATCAACAAAATGGTGAGTTGGAGCAACTCTTACAGATACGGACGATCTTAGGTTTAAATTCCAAGATGGCATATCGAATATAATAAATAAATCTTTTAAAACTTTTACATAAGAATCAAATGTATCTTCATCCAATGTATTTCTTATACCAGATTCAATTATTTCATTAATCATCTTTGGTTTTCTTGCTTCACTTGAAATATTTCTAGCATATGATTTAAGAATCAGTTTTAATAATTCAATATTTCTTCCTTTTAAAAGTTCAGCAAATTCATCGCTTTCATCTTCAACTTTAAAAAGTCCATCATAATAGTTTGTTGTAACATCGATTGCATATTCATCTACTTGTTGGCATGAAATAGGCCACCCACCTCTGCAAATCAAAAAAGCAATTTTTTTTAAATTAACCTTATTGTTTTCTTCTAAAATTGGTTTAAATTTCAAATCATTAAACAATTCACTTAAAGATATTTCACCACTTGAATCTTTAGATTCCCATAATGTAAATGGTTTTAATGTAATGGAAGTAATTCTACCTGCTCCAGAATGTTGAATCTTTTTAGAATCTATTGGTGTAGTACTACCACTCAAAAGATATTTGCCAAAAACATAATCTTTATCTAAATCATCACGTATTAAATTCCATATTTCTGGTACTTTTTGCCATTCATCAATTAAATGAGGATATTCTCCTTCTAAAGTTGATCTTGGATCAGCTAAAGCAAAATTAATAGCATTTTGAGTTTTTAAAGAGATAACTGATTTTGCATAATGTTCACATAAAGTAGTTTTACCACAAAATTTTGGTCCGCTAACAAGAACGCAACCAGATGATTTTAATTTTCTTTCCAAAAATGGTTCAATTGTTCTTTTAATATACTCTTTCATAATATTATCCTTAATTATTAATTTATACTATTTTTTCCGATAAATCAAATGATTTCGGTGATTTGAAAGACTTTAATTCGGTGATTTGAAACATTGACATTCGGGTTTTTGAAAAATTTTATTAATTTTAAAAAAGAAGTGAATCAAATCACTTCAAATTTTAAAAATTAGGAAATTTCATAAAAATTATAATGAAAACTATAGTGATTGCTACAAAAAACAAAACAAAGAACGTTGAATTACCTGCATATAAGCTAGTAAGTTTTGCTCTTTCTTTGTCTTTTTGAAGCATATAAATTTTTAAATAAATCATTCCAAATACTGGAATAAGTCCAATTAAAAAATAACTAAAATAAAATTTCTTTTTATCTTCGATACTAAATTCATATCCATTAGTGTCTACTTTAATTCTTTGATCGTATTTAGATGCACTTGAAGATTCAAAAACTTTATTATCTTTTTGATCTATTTTAGCACCACAATTTGGACAATATTTACTATCATCTCTTATTTCTTTACCACACTTATAGCAATACATATATTTTATCTATGGATTATGGTGTCTATTGCAAAGAAA
>CAVKAB010000072.1:0-6268 GCA_963653985.1 Bacteroidaceae bacterium | reverse complement strand
TTTACGTCAAGATTTTGTCGTAAATGAATTTTGTCGTAAATGTCGTAAATAAAAAGGAATGTTTTAATTTGAAAATGGTAGTTAATAATTATAAATAATTAAAAACTAAACATTATTTTATATCTCAATGTTTTGCTTACTTCTTAGAATTTCAAATTTAATTACTCATCTTTACTAGTAGATGAAGAAGAAACAATATCATTTAATTTTTCATATTCTTCTAGAGTAGTTTCTCCATCTAATACTCTCTTTCTAACGTGTTCTAAAAGAGTCATCATATTCTTCTTTAATAATTCGTTTAAACCTTCGCTAGTGTAGTTTTCACTCATGATGAAATTTCTAATTTCATCATTTAAAATCATAATTTCAAATACACCAATTCTTCCAAGATATCCACTATTATTACAATATGGACATCCTACTGGTTCAATAATTTCATGATCTTCATGGACATTTAAAATATTTTTCTCACTATTAGTCATTAATCGATGATTCCCACATTTAGGACATACTTTTCTAACTAAACGTTGAGAAATAGCACCAAGTAATGAATCAGCTACTAAATATCTAGGAATTCCCATATTAATTAAACGAGTAACAACACTTGCAACGTCATTAGTGTGGATTGAAGATAAAACTAAGTGTCCAGTAATAGCAGCACGAGTTGCAATTTGAGCAGTTTCTTCATCACGAATTTCTCCAATCATGATAATATTAGGATCTTGACGTAAAATAGATCTTAAAGCGGTAGCAAAAGTTAAATTAGCTTTTGGATTAACTTGAACTTGAGCAATACCACTAATTTCATTTTCAACTGGATCTTCAACTGTAATAATGTTGGTGTCTTCTTTATTTAAATAACGTAAGAAAGTATATAAAGTAGTAGATTTACCACTCCCTGTAGGTCCTGTTAAAAGAATAATACCATGAGGACGATTAATCATATCTAAAACCACTTCTTCTTGTTCTTTAGTAAATCCTAAAGCACTAATATCACTTGTAACAAAGTCTACGTTATAAATACGAATAACTATTTTTTCGCCATGTAAAGTAGGTAAAGTAGAAACACGGAAATCGTAATTAACTCCATTAATATTTAAATTAATTTTACCATCTTGAGGAATTCTTCTTTCTGCAATATTCATATCTGCCATAATCTTGTAACGAGCAAGAATTGCTTGGAAGAAATGGATTTGTAATTCATTAATTACTTTTAAATGACCATCAAGACGATATCTAACAACAACTTTAGATTCATATGGTTCAATATGGATATCACTTGCACCACGAGTTACTGCTTCTTTTAAAATAGAATCACATAATTTAATAACAGGTGCATCAATATTAATGTCATTTGCATTATTAACTTCAGTAATATCACTTTCTTTTGATGAATAATCATTAATAACTTCATCTTGTTGTAATTTAGTAGTAATGTATTCAATTAATCTATCCATTTGAGAAGGAATGGTTAAATTAAAGATAATTTCTTTATCATTTAAATACTTTAATTGATTAATATCATCCATATGGAATGGATTAATAAATAATACAGTAATTGTAGATGATGATTCTTCAATTGGAATTGCTTTTAATTCAATAATTTTTTCTAAAGAGAATTTTTTAATTAATTCAAGATTAAGTTCAGAGATTTGTAAAAAACGGTATTCTAAAGATAAGAACTTTGCAAGTTCTTGATATAATCTTTCTTCTCCAAGCAATTTCTTTTTTAATATTTCATTTTGTAATGAGGTTGCATTTATTTCTGCTTGTTTTTTAATATCTTTTAAAATATTTTCACTCATTACTCCATTTTGAATTAAGTAATTATAAAATAAATCATTAAATAACATATTCTTTTTCTCCTAGATGCTTTGCATTAAAGCGATGATTGGTAAAAGTACTGATAAAATAACTATTGCAACAATTCCACCTAAAATAACAATCATTAATGGTTCTAAAGCTGCAGTTGCTTTCGCAATTGATTGTTCAACACATTCATCAAAATATGCACTAGTTGAACGTAAAACTTCTTCAATATTTCCACTTTTTTCACCAACATCAATCATTTCAATTAACATTGAAGGAAACATTTTAATGTTTTCAATTGATTGAGCAATTCTTCTTCCTCTTTTAACCTCTTCAACACTATATTTAAACTTTTGAATGAATACTTCATTATCAAGCATTTTGTATAAGTTATCCAAACAATCTGACATATTCATACCACTTCCAAGAAGAATGATAAATGCTTTAGAGAATCTAGAAGTAACTAAATTTTTAGTAACTGTTCCAATCATTGGAAGATGGAGTTTAATGTAATCCCAAACATATTTTCCTTTTTTAGTCTTTTTAAAGAATAACCATAAAAGTAAAATAACAATAGCAATTCCTCCAAATAAGATTAAATAATTTTCTCTAATAAATGTAGATATACCCATAACAATTTTAGTAATTGTTGGAACATTTCCACCCAACTCATTAATCATTGATTCAAATTGAGGAAGAATGAACATTGTAATAAAGATTAAAACTGCAAGAATTAATACTAAAAGAATAATTGGATAAGTAAGAGCAGATTTAACTTTACTTCTAATTTTACGGTCATTTTCGTAATAATCCGCCATTGATTCTAAAACTCTATCTAAAGATCCAGTAACTTCTCCAATTGCAACCATTTTAGTAAAAAAGTCTGGGAATACTTTAGGATGTTTTTTAAATGAATCAGAAAGTAAAACACCCGATTGAACATCTAAATAAATATCATTTAAGACTTTTTTAAAAACTTTAGTATAGTTTTGCTCTTTTAATGATTTTAAAGCTGCTGCAATTGGAATTGATGCTTTGATCATAACTGCAAATTGACGCAAAAAAGTAGTAAGCTCATTTCTTTTTACTTTTGAACTTACTGCAAAGAATGCATTAACTTTCTTTTCTTTAACAATTGAATATTTTAATAGAGTATACTTTTGATTTTTAACAATACCTTTTAAAGCAATATCATTAATAGCGTCTATTAAAATAGTTTTTTTATCTCCAACTGTATCTAACACTTTACACTTATAACTTGGCATATCAATTCACCCGACTTAAAAACCAATTAACTACTTGATTCCCATATAAAATTCCAACAATCATTCCAGAAACTAAATATGGTCCAAATGCAACTGGTTCCCCTTTTTCTCTTTTTTTCAAAATAAGTAATGTAATTTCAATAATTGATCCAAGTAAAGATCCTACAAGAAGTGAAAATAACCAAACTTTGTAATTAAGCAAAAGTCCTGCTATTCCCATTAAAATTACATCTCCCATTCCTAATACTTCTTGCTTTGCAATTAATTTTCCAATAACACTAATTAGTAAAAATGATAAAAATCCAATGGATGCTCCAATGAAATTTTCATAAGGAACTTCCCATTTAGTTAATCCCAAATATAATACATATCCTGAAACTATAATAAGTAAAGATATCCAAGACCAATCATAAATTACTTGATGATGCATATCAATTCCTGCAATAACAATTAATAATGAAATAATAGGAATAATAAATAATAAATCATAAGATAATCCAAAAGAAAGGAATGCTAAAAGATATAATAATCCTCCTAGTATTTCTAAAAATAAGGAACTAATGCCTATTTTAGATTTACAATTTCTACATTTCCCTTTTAAAACTAAATAAGAAATAATTGGGATATTATCGTACCATTTAATTGGATTTTTACAATTAGGACAAAAAGAATTAGGTTTAACAATACTCATGTTATTTGGGACTCTAAAAATTACTACTCCAAGAAAAGAAGCAATAACAGATCCTAAAATAAACATAAATATTCCAATAATATAATTAATCATAATATTAAACCTATATAATCTTTAACAGTTTCTCTTAAAGATGCTAAATCTCTACTAATCGTGTTACTATATCGATAAACTACTCCAAGTAAAGTAACTGCAGTAATAACCAAAACAAAAGTAACAATAATAGTAATTGCAAGTACATAAGCTTTCTTTGAGCCTTTATTATTCATTACCTTGTTCCTCCTTTGTTTCTACAGTTTTTTCTTCATAGTTTTTAAAGTAATTATCATCATATTTACTTTTTCCATATTCAAGATCATTAATAACATCATAATTACTTAAAACATTTCTAATAGATAATTTTAAATTAACTGAATCTTCTTCAAGTTCTTTTGTTAAAAGGGTAGTTGTTGTAGTAGATTTTAAACTAACTTCATAAGTTTCACTTCCTTCTTCAGTATTAGTTTCAATAGTAGAATTATTCTTATATCCTTTTAATTTTTCTATTTCATTTTCTTTATCTTCTTCAGCATCACTTTTTATCCATTTTTCTATAACAGTTTCTTTATTTACTTTACTACCTGTTTCATAGGTGTAGATTTCTTTAGTTACTTTTTCAATAGTATAGTAATTTCTAGAATAAGAATACGTTAATATGTATTTATATGAATCACTACTAGTAACAAAGTTATAATTAGAATCTAAATATAATTCCTTATTTTCAATAGTTAAATGGTAATATTTTTTTGTAGTAGTAATAGTTTTATCATAACTTACATAGTAATTAGTGTATGTAATTTCATTAGTGATGGTTTTAGTTTTATAAGTTTGACCACTTTCATCAGTTTGTTCTTCACTTACTTTGTAACTAGATTCACTAGATGTAGTATTTTCTTTAGAAGAGTCTGGATTTCTAGTGTAATCTTCACTCTCACATTCATCTTTTGTTATTTCACCTTCAGGATCACCTTTAGCACCAATATCAGGATTAGAAAAATTATATCTTCTAGCAAGTCCATCATAGCCTTCCGTATCATAAACTTTATCAATATCTAAACAGATATTTTCTAAGTATTGATATTCTTCTACTTTTGCAATCCTTTTTTCTGCTAAATAATAAGTAGAAAGAATCCCCATAAAAAGAGTTAAAAAGACAGTTATAGATACTAAAACTTCTACAAGTGTTAAACCCTTTTTCTTATTCATTTAAAGGATTCTCCTCATTTACTAATTCATTTGATTTTTCTTCATCTTTAGAATTTAATTCATCAAAGAAATTAAAATGGATTGGATGAATATTAACGTCTTTAAATACATCATTTAAAGATAGTTCAACATCACTATCTAAAAAGATATCCTTAATTAATTTCTTTTCAAATTCAATTTCATGTTTTCCAATTACTGTAATGTATTTTTTAATCAAATCATCACTATCTTTAAATTCAAAAGAATATGCATCAATAAGTTGATTATCAAACCCTAAAACAAAAGTAGCAATATTATTAAAAACATGAATGATACTAAAATCTCTACTCTTATCTTTTTTCTTTTTAGATTTTCTCTCTTCTTGATTTTCTTCTTGAGTTAAACTTTCTTTTTCTTCAAATTCTTTATTCATGAATGAATTAAAAAGATAGTTACTAAAAAGAGAAATTGAAGATAATCTTAAATTACTCCCTTTAGATATTTCTGCCCAATTCTTAATTAATTCATTATTAATAAAATATTCTTCATAAACTACTCCAAGATTATAAAAATATTTATATTCAATTAAATGGTAACTTTTAGAATATTTATCAAAACTATTCTTTAATTCTTTCTTCTTTAATTTTTCTGCTTTACTTGAAGAAATCTTTGGTAATGAAATAATTGTTTTAAATGTATTTAAAGTATCAATATTTAAATTTATTGATCCTTTTAATCTTCCTACTTCTTTTATTTCATTAATAACAAATTCATTATTTAAAATAACTGCATTATTATCGATTTGGTCTTTATTTAATTTGATTTCTTTTATATTTATGAGTTTATTTCCTAAATATTTTTTAACTAATATACTAGGGTTATCTCCAAGAGCAAAATAAAAAATATCTAAATGATTCTTTTTATTTTCTTTATTTAATTTAATACCATTGGTATTAAATTTATTCTTTTTAAATAAACTCATAAATATAACCTTCCCCTAATTATTTTCTTTAATAATAAATTTATATTCCTTTAATGTATTCTCATTATATGTAATTAAACATGTTGTATATTTGTATTTAGTTTCTTCACTAGATGATCCATCACTATTTGTAACACTAACTGTGTATTTATATTTCTCATCTTGAGTATTGATATCAACCTTAGTGATATGACTATTAGTAAGGATCATTTTTTTACTAGATTCACTCTTATCAATATAAACAATGGAACTATCTTCTAATACACTTACTTTATCCCCATCTTCATAATATTTAAG
>CAVKAB010000071.1:4078-6309 GCA_963653985.1 Bacteroidaceae bacterium | reverse complement strand
TTTCGCTTTATTAATAATAAAAACCCAATTAAAAAGAATAATCCAAATAAATATGATTTTAATAAAAATAATGAAATAATAATTAATGATAAAAATAATATTAATAAAAACATCTTATTAATCTTTTAAAATAATCATATCTTTCATTTTAGAAAAAGTAGAATTTCCAATTCCAGAAACTTGTTTTAATTCTTCTAAAGTATCAAATCTTCCATCACTATCACGGTATTCCACTATATTTTTAGCAATTGTAGATCCAACTCCTGTAATATTTAAAAGTTCTGTAACATCTGCAGTATTAATATTAATTTTTTCAATAGGATCATTTCCACAAACATCTTCTACTTCATATTTTTTAGGAATATAGTAAGTTTCTTTTGCAGTTAATTCACTTTCTAAAAAGAAGCATCTTTCATCTGCTGTTGATTTTAAATCACCTGCTGCTTGAATTAAATCATCCATAGTAACTGTTCCAGTTAAAACATAACTTCCAGTTCTAGTTACTTCTCCACTAATTCCATAAGTCCCACTAGTAGTATCCTTAATCGTAGTTGTATTATTCCCGTTTGTAGTAGTATTTCCGTTAATTTTAGGATCAATCGCTTGAAATAAGGTAATTGCAATAATTGTAACAATAATTCCACCAATAATAATTTTATACACAATATCTTCCTCCTTTATATAACAAGAAGTAAGTAAAATTAAAAATTATCCAAAAAAAAGATGGAATTTTTCTTCCATCTATAAATTAATCAATTTTAACAATTTCAACTTGATATGGCTTATTAACTTTAACAGTTACAACTTCACCAACTTTATGTCCAATTAAAGCAATTCCAAGTGGACAAACGTTTGAAATTTTTAAATCATCAGGATTTGAAAGTGGATCACTTTCAACAGTTGAAACAATTTTTACTGTAACTTCTTCATCAAGAGCTAAATCTTTATAAGTAACTGTACTTGAAATTTTAACATCTTTGACTTTTGATTTTTTCTTATCTTCTTTTTCATCAACAATTTTTGCATGATGAATAATATATTCTAATTCTTTAATTCTAGCTTCGTTTTTACCTTGTTCGTCTCTAGCACTACTATAGTCAGCGTTTTCACTTAAGTCGCCCATAGCACGAGCATTTTCTAAAGCTTCAAGAATTCTAGGTCTTTCAACATCAATTCTCTTACGTAATTCTTTTTCTATTTCTTCATAACCTGATTTAGTTAATTCAATTACTTCTGTTGTATTCATTTTATTCTCCTAAAAGTGCTTAATATTATAGCATTATTTATTGATTTTTAAAATATTAGAATTATTTAATACTTTGAATCTTTGGATCACTTTGGAAAGCTTCTAAAACTTCTTCAGCTTCTTCAAGTTCTTCTTCATCTTCTACTGGAAATAATTCATGTTCTTCGTTATATTTCATAACGATAATTTCATCTTCTTGGGAAGGTTCATAGATAAAGCAATATTCAGCACCTCTTTCTTCATTTTCATATGTGAATAAGATTTTATATAAATATTCTTTACCATCTTCATCATAAATTATGATATCGTCATCATTTAAATTTTTCATTTATTTTTTACTCCTTAAATAGTCTTCTAAAATAATATAAGCACTTACCATATCAATTCTTTCTTTGATTTGCTTCATAGAAAGACCTGCTTCTTGGAGTCTATCATGTGCTTCTATTGTAGAAAATGATTCATCAAACATTTCAATATTTAATGATTCATCTAATTTTAACAAATCTTTAACAAATCTACGAACAGATTCGCATCTTTTTCCTTCTTGGCGATCAAGTTGTAATGGGAAACCAATAACAATATTTTTAATACCTAGTTCATTGACCCAATAAATTACTCTTTCTCTACAAGCTTTGTAATTTCCAGGTTCAAAGCGAAAATTTTCTTTATTATGGACAATACCAAGGGAATCGCTATAAACGATTCCACATGTTGTAGTACCTAAGTCTAATCCTATATATTTATCCATATTATTTTAAATCTTCAAGAGTTAATGCAAATGAAGAAACATCTAATAGTGATCCTTGAGCCATATCAGGTTTTCCTCCACCATTTCCTCCAAACTTGCTTGTAACCTTTTTAATAACGACATTTGCTTTTAAAGATGGATCAATTTCTTTTCCACTAGCAACAAGTAATGGATGTTTATCATTTTCATCACCAGTTAATACTACTAAATAATTACTAGTTTTTGACTTAATAGTAT
>CAVKAB010000071.1:0-3766 GCA_963653985.1 Bacteroidaceae bacterium | reverse complement strand
TACTTTCTTCACTAATAAGTTTAAATACACCAATATCTTGAGAATTTGAAACATGTGTACCACCACAGAATTCTTTAGAAATTTCTCCAAATGTAACAACTCTAACATTTTCTCCATATTTTTGATCAAATTCTGCTAAAGCACCTAATTTTTTAGCTTCTTCAATTGGTAAAACTAATGTTTTTTGAGGAATTGCTAAATTAATATATTTATTAACTTCTTTTTCGATTCTTGTTAACTCGTTTTGACCAACCTTTTCAAAATAATTGAAATCAAATCTTAAATAATTATCATCAACATAACTGCCTTTTTGGTGAATTGAATCACCTAAAATGTTAATTAAAGCAGTTTGTAAAAGGTGAGTAGCACTATGATTTCTCATAATGTTATTTCTTCTTTCTTTATCAACAATTAAAGTAAATGTATCACCTAATGAAATTGTTCCATAATTAACTTTAACATGATGTAAATGTTGTTTATTAGGAGCTTTTGAAACGCTAACAACACTTGCTAAAGTATTTTCGTTTTTAATTGAACCAGTATCGCTAACTTGACCACCCATTTCTGCGTAGAAATCAGTAACATCAAAAACAACATCACCTTCGTCTTCAATTGAATCAACTTTATTACCATCTTTAAAAAGACCAACAACTTTAGATTCAATATCTTTTAATTCATAACTAAATTCGCTCTTTTCATTAAATTCAAGTAAATCTTTTGATTGTTTATTGAAAGATTCAATAACTTTTCTTGAATTTCTTGCTAATTCTTTTTGTTCTTCTAATGCTTTTTTAAATCCTTCAACATCAACGCTAACGCCTTTATCAGCACACATTTCTTCAGTTAATTCAATTGGGAATCCATATGTATCATAAAGTTTAAATGCGTCTTTACCACTTAATTCTTTCTTTCCTTCAATTAATGTGTAGAAAATATTTTCACCTTGTTGAAGTGTTTTAATAAATTTCTTTTCTTCAGCACTAATCATTTTTTCTAAGAATTCTTGTTTTTCTTCTAAATATGGATAGAATGGTTTCATTACTTCAATAACAGTTGGAACAAGTTTGTATAAGAATGGTTCAAAGAAACCTAATTTTTGACCATATCTCATAGCTCTTCTTAAAAGTCTTCTTAAAACATATCCTCTTCCTTCATTTGAAAAACTTTCTCCATCTGCTAAAGCAAAACAACATGCTCTAATATGATCAGCGATAACTCTAAAAGGCATTTCTAAATCGCCTTCATATTTTTTACCACTCATTTCTTCAGTTTTTTCAATAATAGGTTTAAATAAGTCAGTTTCAAAGTTAGTATTTGTGCCTTGTAAAACGCAAGCAATTCTTTCTAAACCTGCACCAGTATCGATATTTTTATGTGGTAATTCTTTATAATCTTCTCTTGCAACACCATTTACAGCATTAAATTGAGAGAAAACAATTCCCCAAATTTCAATATATCTATCATTTTCCATATCTTCTCTTAAAAGCTTTTCGCCAATATGTTCTGGATCATAAGCTTCACCACGATCATAGAAAACCTCAGTATTTGGGCCACAAGGACCTTCACCAATTTGCCAATAATTACCTTCAAGTGGTACTAAATGATTTGGATCCATTCCTTCTTTAATCCATAAATCTCTTGTTTCTAAATCATTTGGATGATAAGTAACATAGATCTTTTCTTTTGGAATTCCAAAATATTTTTCATTTGTTAAAATTTCAAATGCCCATGCAACAACTTCTTTTCTAAAATAATCACCAATTGAAAAGTTTCCAAGCATTTCAAAGAATGTTTGGTGACGTGAAGTTCTACCAACATTATCGATATCATTTGTACGAATACATTTTTGAACGTTTGTAATACGTTTACATTCTGGTGTTTCACTTCCATCAAAATATTTCTTTAATGCTGCAACTCCTGAATTGATCCATAATAAAGTTGGATCATTGTGTGGGATTAAACTTGCTCCAGGTTCAATCATATGACCTTTTTCTTTAAAAAAGTTTAACCATGTTTCTCTAATTTGTTGTCCTGTTAATTTTTTCATAATTTTCTCCAATAAAAAAGTTCCTAAAAAGTAACTTAGGAACGATTAATTCGCGGTACCATCCTAATTCATCTATCTTAAAAATAAAGACAAATGCTCTTAATTTAGTATATAAAAATGTTTTTAAAATAAATGAAGTGGCTCTTTTAGCTTCTTAATAGGCACTTTCACCATCTTGCCCTCTCTAAAAATAAGAATATCTAAAATTCTTTTCAATGATATTTTATTAATTTTATTTAATTAGTCAATAGTTAATTTCTTTTTATACAAATAAATTATTCTAATAAAGATATAAATTGCTAAAATTGACATGATGCAAACATAACTAATCGCACCAATTCCAACAATTCCATTTCCTTGAAGTGGAGAAAAACATGTATCAAATTCACTAATTCCTCCAGATACTACCCAAAAGAATGTAGGTTCTAATCCAACTCCAATAATAGAAATAATATATAAAGACAAACAGAATATTAATTTATTTTTCTTAAAATAAAATAAATAGATTAAGATAATTGAAATTAAATTTAGTACTATAAAGAAAAAAGTAATGTAATCAAATCTTAAATTAACCATTTGAGTTAATGAAGAATCTTCTACAAAGTTATCTTTAATAAAATATCCTCTTTTAATTTCAACTGCTCCTCCAAAAATCGCATAAACACCTTTAACTAAACTAACGATTTCTACTTGATATTCAGTAAAATATGGATATTTAACTCCTTGAACATTTAATAAAAGGAGCAAGGAGGTAGATAAAATAAAGAATAATATACCTATAATTAAAAAAATTATACTAGAGTTAATCTTTCTCATATTAATAATCCTTTAATTTACCTTTATAGTAAACTTTATCTATAATTCCTCCTCCAAGACATTCTTCTCCCATATATAATACACAAGCTTGTCCTGGAGTAACTGCTTTATAAGGTTCATCAAATATTAATTTAATATCCCCATTTTCTAAATTATATAAAGTTACCTTTTTATCATCTTGACGATATCTAAATTTACAACATAAATGAGTGCCATCAGGAATTTTATCGTTATATAAATTAACCATATTAATAGTACATTCATCACTATTTAAATGTTCGTCTTCTTTTTCAGTTGCAACATAAAGAATATTATTCTTAACGTCTTTTTTGCAAACAAAAAATCCATTACTTTTAAGTCCTTTAATCCCACCAATTCCAAGGCCTTTTCTTTGACCTAAAGTATAATACATTACTCCATCATGAGTCCCAACTTTCATTCCACTATTGATTTCAATGATATCACCTGGTTTAGCTGGAATATAATTTTGTAAAAATTCTTTAAAATTTCTTTCTCCAATAAAGCAAATTCCTGTAGAATCTTTTTTAGTTTTAACACTTTCTAAATTTAATTCACTTGCAATTTCTCTTACTTCTTTTTTTGTAATATCGCCTAAAGGAAAAAGGCAAAAATCTAATTGATTATGGTCAATTTGACTTAAAAAATAAGATTGATCTTTTGTTTTATCAAAAGCCTTATATAAATGAGGAACCCCATCAATAACTTCTTTTTTAGCATAATGCCCCATTGCAATTGCATCACATCCATTCTTCTTAGCAAAATCAATAAATGGTCCAAATTTAATATATTTATTACAAAAAATATCAGGGTTTGGAGTTCTTCCTTTCTTATATTCATCTAAAAAATAACTAAAAACATAATCCCAATATTCTTTAATAAAAT
>CAVKAB010000070.1:0-6385 GCA_963653985.1 Bacteroidaceae bacterium | reverse complement strand
TTGCATCTAAATGGGGAGATGGATTTATTAATATCATTATTAATGATAAAGAAAAGTTATATAGTGATAAAAATGCTTGTCCTATCTGTGGATTTACCATCCCAGATTTAGAACCTAGATTATTTTCGTTTAATAATCCTTTAGGATATTGTCCATCTTGTAATGGACTTGGTATTAAACAAGAAGTTGATATTAATTTACTTGTACCTGATATGAATTTATCAATTAATGATGGTGCAATTAAATATTTTAAAAATATTGTTAATTCTACAAACCTTGATTGGGCAAGATTTGATAAATTATTAAGTTTCTATAAGATTCCAAAAGATGTACCTTTTAAAGAATTATCTAAAGATCAAGTTAATATTATTTTATACGGAAGTAAAGAAGATATTAATTTTGAAATTAAGTCTGCTAGTGGAAATATTACTCATCACAAAGGACATTTAGAAGGTGTAAAAGAAAGAATTGAAAGATTATATAATGAAACTGGAAGTGAATTCTTAAGAGAATATTACGCTTCTTTTTTACGCGATAATGTCTGTTCAGATTGTCATGGTAAAAGATTAAATGAAAAAGCATTATCAGTATATATTGATGGAAAAAATATTGCAGATGTATGTGATTTAACTTTAGAAGAATTTCATGAATTCATTAAAGGATTAAAAACTAAATTAAGTGAACACGATTTACATATTGCAGAACTTGTATTAAATGAATTACTTTCTAGAAGTGAATTCTTAATTGAGGTTGGTCTTGAATATTTAACTTTATCTCGTTATGCGATGACTCTATCTGGTGGAGAAGCTCAAAGAATTAGACTTGCTACTCAAATTGGATCTAAATTAAGTGGAGTTTTATATGTTTTAGACGAACCTTCAATTGGACTTCATCAAAGAGATAGTGCAAGACTTATCCATTCTTTAAAAGAAATGAGAGATTTAGGAAACACTTTAATTGTTGTAGAACACGATGAAGAAACAATTAGAAGTGCTGATTATATCGTAGATATTGGACCTCATGCAGGTGTTCATGGAGGAGAAGTTGTTGCAAAAGGAAGTGTTGAAGATATTGAAGCTTCAAGTGAATCAATAACTGGAGCGTATTTATCACATCGAAAAGAAATTGAAATCCCAAAAACTCGAAGAAAAGGAAATGGTAAATTCTTAGAACTTAAAGGGGCAAGTTGTAACAATCTAAAGAATGTTAATTTAAAACTTCCACTTGGTACATTTATTTGTGTTACTGGAGTTTCAGGGAGTGGAAAATCTTCTTTAATTAATGAAACTTTATATAAAGCTATATATAAAGAATTAAGTGGAATTGAAACATATCCTGGAAAATATAAAGAGTTACTTGGGGTAGAAAATATCGATAAAGTTATCGATATTACTCAAGAAGCAATTGGAAAAACTCCTAGAAGTAATCCTGCAACATATGTAAAAGCATTCGATGATATTAGAGATATTTTTGCGTCTACTAAAGAAGCTAAAGCAAAAGGGTTTAATAAAGGAAGATTCTCCTTCAATATGCCTGGAGGAAGATGTGAACATTGCCAAGGAGCAGGGGTTACTCGAATTCCAATGAATTTTTTACCAGATGTTTATGTTAAATGTGATGAATGTGATGGTAAAAGATATAATGAAGAAACATTATCTTGTTTATATAAAGGTAAAAGTATCTATGATGTATTAGAAATGAGAATTGAAGACGCTTATAACTTCTTTAAAGAAAATGTTTCTTTATCTCATAAACTTAAAACCTTAAATGAAGTAGGTCTTGGATATTTAACAATGGGACAAAACGCTGTTACTTTATCAGGAGGAGAAGCTCAAAGGGTTAAACTTGCTTATTATCTTGAAAAGAAACCTACTGGTAAAACATTATATATTCTAGATGAACCTACAACTGGATTACATATTGATGATGTTAATAAGTTACTTAAAGTTTTACAAAAACTTGTAGATAATGGAGATACTGTTTTAGTAATTGAACATAACTTAGATGTTATTAAAACATGTGATTATATTGTTGATATTGGACCAGAAGGTGGAGAAAAGGGAGGAAAAATCATTGCAAGTGGTACTCCTGAAGAAGTTAGTAAAAACAAATCTAGTTATACAGGTTATTATTTAAATGAAATATTTACTCATGGTAAAATAAAAGGAGTATAGGGAAAAACATATGAATCAAGAAGTTACATATAATATAGTTTACTATATTGGATTAGTTTTATTACTTGGAGGATTAATCTCCCAAATAGTATTCTTATATAAAATTAAAAAAGAAGAAGAAAGATACACAACATTTAAAGAATTAATTAAACAAAATAAAATTAAATTTATTTTACCTTTTATTGCATTTGCTGTAGGGTTTTTATCTTTAAATGTTGCATTCTATTTAGATCCAAATACAAGTGTATATCTTGCAGAAAAAAGTATTGAAATTAAAGGCTACCATAAAGTAATGGCATATCTTGGTGCAATTTTATTTTCAGGAGCATTATTTTCATGTATTTATTCATTATATACATGTTTATATATGCAAAAATTTAATGTTAATAAGAAGTTTAGAAGATGGTGGTTTACTATCTCTTTACTTACTTTAATTGTAGCATTCTATATCCATACTGAAGGAAACGCTCCTTATTTAATGTATCCTTTAGCAAATGCATTATATATAGGTACAAAAGGAATACATATTGTTAATGCATATACTCAATCTAAAACTTATAGTGGTAATGGTATTTTAATTTATTTATACGCTATTGTTATTTTAAGTGGTGCTGTCCTTGTTTTATATGTTGCAGATTATAAGATTTGGAAAAAATATGGTAAACATGATTTAATTACTAACACTTTTTTAGTAGGATTCCCTGCTGGTATTGTTGGTGCTAGAATTTGGTACGTTATTTTATCAATTAGTAGTGGATCTAATAATTTTACTGGATCAAACTGGGTTAATATCTTTGATATTAGAGATGGTGGCTTAGGTATTATGGGAGGTGCAGTACTTGGTATTATTGCTGGTGTATCCCAAATTTGCTATATGAAATACAAAAAGAAGAATCCAGATTATATCAAAATGGATTATCTTTTAGTTATTGATATTATTGTTCCATGTATTTTATTTGCTCAAGCAATTGGTAGAGTCGGTAATTTCTTCAATAATGAAGTTTATGGTGGAATGGTAAATATGGGACCTTGGGAATTTTTACCAAGTGTAGTTAAAAATAATATGTATTATAGCCATGGCACTGCAATTAGTGGAATGGCTGATTATGTTGCTAAAGGCTATTTCCAATTACCACTTTTCTTTATTGAAGGTGTAACAAATTTAGCAGGTTATTTCATTCTTACTTACTTATTTGGTAATTCATTAATTTTTAAACCATTTAATAAACTTATTAATAAGAAAAGAAGTGAAGAAGAAATTGCTAAAAACCCTAATATCTTAGAACATAGTAATGGATCATTACTTGGTGGATATATTTTATGGTATGGATTAACTAGATGTTTCTTAGAAGGTTTAAGAAATACTGGTGATTACTATAGAAGTAGTGAAATTACAAGTTACGTTATGATTGCTATGGGTGTATTAATGATTGCTATGGCAATTGTTAATAATTATGTATTAAAAAAGAAAGGTTTATGGTGGTATAAACCAAAACAAACACAAGAATCAAAGAGTGAATAATGAAAAAATTATTAATATTTGATGTAGATGGAACATTATGTGATACTGATACAATTCTTATTAAAACTTGGGAAGAATTGTTTAAGCTATATAAAAGACCTTATGTTCCATTTAATCCTGAAAAAATTAAAACTTATAGTGGACCTCCACTTGAGTTTTCAATCCATGATGCATTCCCTGAAATGGATGAAAAATTTATCCATGATGAATATCGAGCAAGAACTAAAAAATATTATGATACTGATTTAATGTTATTTGATGATGTTAAAGAAGTATTAGAATATTTTTTTAATCATGGGTATATTATTTGTACTTTAACTGCTAAAAACTTAGAAATGACTTCATATTCTTTTAAAAAACTTGGAATTGATAAGTATTTTAAAGAATATGTTACCCGTACAAATGGATTTAAACCAAAACCTTCTAGTGAAGGTATTGAATATTTATTAAATAAATACCATATTGATAAAAGTGATGCAATTATGATTGGAGATACTAATGTAGATCTTGAATGTGCAATTAATGCTTCAATTGATAGTTGTCTTATGACTATGAGAGAAAGAAATGGTATAATTGAGAAAAATATTAAATATTCATGTAATAATTACAAAGAATTAAAAGAATTAATAGATAAATTATGATAAGTGAAACCCCAATATCTTTTTCTAAAGAGATTAAAGAAGAATTATGTAATAATGAAATATCTAAAGCTTGCGCTTTAGCTCTTTTAAGCAGTTTCTTAAAGAATAATGCTTCTTTTTTAATTGGAAAAGAAGAAAGAATTGAGGTTAAAACTGAAAACGCTAAAGTTGCAAAATATGTTTATGTTTTATTAAAGAAAGTATTTGAAGATATTAATGTATCTTTTAGATTTAGAACTTCAATGCACTTTAAAAAACATACTGAATTTATTATTGTCATTAATAACGATATTGATATTGTTTTAGAAACTTTAGATTTAGATTTCTTATCATCAAAAATTCCTTCAAAACTTGTTTCAAAAGAAGCAGGATTAAGAGGATATTTTGTAGGGTTATTTCTTTCTAGTGGAAGTTGCAATAATCCTCAAACAAGTAATTACCATTTAGAAATATCTACTAAAAATGAAGATTTTAGTAAGGAAATCTTAAAACTTACTAAAAGAATTAAAGTATATCCATTTGAATTTAAATATATTCAAAGAAGAAGTAGTTTTGTCGTTTATTTAAAACAAAGTGAAGCAATTGCAAGTTTTTTAGCGTTTATTGACGCTAATAATGCTGCACTTGATTTTGAAGGTTTAAGACTTGAAAGAGATGAAAACAATAACCTCAATAGGATTGCAAATTTAGATCAATATAATTACAAAAAGATGATTGAAAAATCAGAAGAAATCTTAGAAATAATTGATGCATTTGATAAGAAAGTTGGGATTAAAACTATTAGTAATGAAAAACTTAAAGAGTTATGCTATTTAAAGAAAGAAAACCCAGAAGTATCATACAATGATTTAGCAATACTTTTATCAAATAGATTAAATACTAGTATTTCTAAATCTACTGTATCAAGAATGATTAATCAAATAAAAGAATTTAAAGATAAATATAAATTGTAAATATATGGAAAGTTTAAAAGAATTATATATTATTGGACCAGGTCCTTCTTCATCACACACTATTGGACCATATAAAGCTAGTTTAGATTTTATTAAAGATATTAAATCTAACTCTTTTAATGTATCTAAAATAGAAATTACATTAAAAGGATCTTTAGCATTAACTGGTAAAGGTCACTTTACTGATAAGATTATTTTAGATACATTAAAAGAATATAACCCAACTGTTTCTTTTGATTATTCTTTAAAAGATTTAAAACATCCAAATACTTTAGTAATTAAAGGATTAGATAATAAGAATAATATCTTAATAGAATCTACTTACTATTCAGTAGGGGGAGGCAAGATATTAAAGAATAAATTAGAAAATAAACCTGGATATGATATCTATCCTTTAAATAAGTTTAATGATATTAAAACTTATTTAAAGATGAATAAAATCAAAGACCTTAAAGAATTTGTAGATATCTTTGAAGATAAAGATATTAATTGCTATTTAAATAACATTGTAGAAACAATGTTTAAATCAGTAGAAGATGGATTATCTAAAGAAGGTAAGATTCCAGGGCTTGGACTTGAGAGAGTTGCTAAAAAGTTATACCAAAATTCTTTAGAACTTGAAGGAAGTGAAAAAGTTAATATGTTACTTACTTCATTTGCGTATGCAGTAAGTGAAAATAATGCATGTGGCGAAATGATTGTAACTGCTCCAACATGTGGAAGTGCAGGGATTATTCCTTCAATTCTCTACTATGAAGAAAAGATTAATGGAAAATCAAGAAGTGAAATAATTGATGCTTTAAAAGTAGGTGGAATATTTGGGAACCTTGCTAAAAAGAATGCTTCAATTAGTGGAGCAATTGGAGGATGCCAAGCTGAAATTGGGGTTGCTAGTGCAATGGGTGCTGCAATCTTTGCATATATTAACAATCTTTCAATATACCAAATTGAATACGCTAGTGAAGTAGCATTAGAGCATTTCCTTGGACTTACTTGTGATCCGGTTAAAGGATATGTTCAAATTCCATGTATTGAAAGAAATGGAATAGGAGTATTAAGAAGTTATAATTCTTATTTATATTCTAAAAATATTGC
>CAVKAB010000069.1:0-6407 GCA_963653985.1 Bacteroidaceae bacterium | reverse complement strand
GATACATTTTAATCCATTTTCTTTAAACCATGTATCAATTTGGTCTAAATACTCTTTAAAATCTATTAACATATAGTGTATATTATATATAAATTTAAAGGAAAAAGACATATGACAGAATTAGAATTAATGTTAAGTGAAGAATTATATATTGCAAATGATGAAGAATTAAGAAAATTATTCTTAAAATCTAAAAGATTAACTAGAGAATATAATAATTTAACTGAATTTGATAACGAAAGAAAACAAGAAATTTTAAAAGATTTATTTGGTAAAATTGGCGAAAATTCTTATATTGAAGCACCTTTAAGATGTGATTATGGATGCAATACTTATATTGGAAAAGAGTTTTACGCTAATTATGATTTAATTATTTTAGATATTGCTAAAGTAGAAATTGGTAATAACTGTATGTTTGGTCCAAGATGTATGATATTAAGTGCAGCTCATCCAATTGATAAAGATATTAGAAATGAAAAATTAGAATATGGAAAACATATTAAAATTGGAAATAATTGTTGGTTTGGTGGAGGAGTTATCATTAATCCAGGAGTTGAAATTGGAGATAATGTAGTTATTGGATCTGGAAGTGTTGTTACTAAAAACATTCCATCAAATGTAATTGCAGTCGGAAATCCTTGTAAAGTTTTAAGAAAAATTACTGAAGACGATAAAAAATATTGGGAAAGTAAAAAAGAATTTTATATTAAAAATAAAAAATAGTATTAAAAAAGACGCAAATAATGCGCCTTTTTTAAGTATTATGCTATAAATTTTGGATCGATTGGATCTTCTTCATCCTCATCATCTTCAATATCGTCACTATCATCTTCAAAATCAATACAATATTGTTTAATATCATTTTTATATTCTTTAAAAGAAATTTCTTTTAAAGATTTAGGTTTTTCAAGCATTGAATCAAGTAATCTCTTTAAATCTTTTGATATTGCAAAGTTAGATGTTCCTAAATTAATAATTAAATTCTTATCAAGTAATGAAATATATGATTCATTTGAAATTAAATCTTTTGAATATTTAAATGTTTTATTTAATAAATAAAAATCAGCTACTTTAATAAAATCTTCATAAATTTCTTTTGATTCAAATAATTCTTCAATCTCGTCTGGGAATGCATCTACTAAATCCACTAATTCTTCATTAGCTTTAAAGAACGCACTAAAATTTGTAAGAACTGATACAAAAAACATTGCTTCATCAAATGATTTAGGAATTAATTTTAATTTTAATAATTTAAAATGATCAGTACAACTCATTGCAACTTCTTCATTTAAAGTATCAAGAATAATAAAAGGAATAAAGATATTCTTTTTAATTAATTCATTAACTTTTTCTTTTGAAATGGAAACATCAAAGAAAGAATCTGGATCTGATAAAACAAAATAAGACATAGAATCTTTATCTAATTTCTTTAATTCTTCATTATATAAATCAAATCTAGATTTTAAATATAAATTAGACATATATAATTCTCTAGAATTATAGATAATGATGTCTTTTTGAAGATCACTTACTTCTTTTAAAGCATTTTCGTTTTCACTTCTTGAATATTTTGGATCAACATCATTAAATGCAGATAATTCATGAACAATTAATGCTGCTTTTAAATACATTCTTCCAATAAAATATAGCGAAAATGATTCAATTTGATTACCTGATTCATCAAATAATCTTCTATCTTTTTGACATTTTTTAAATAAATTAATTTTAAAATCAATAAGTCTAGAGTATCCTTTCCCTAAATATTTACTACCAAAAGATTCTAAAAACATCTTTTTTATGGTATTTTGAGCGTCATCTTTAGTACCTATTTCTTTAAACATTCCTTTAAAAATATCAAGTCCAGATAAATCTTCAAGTCCAAAATTAAATTCCTTACCTACAATATTTTTTAAAACTAAATTAATATTCTTACTGAAATCAATTTCTTTAGAATCATCATCTAAATTTTCAAATTCTTCTACAAATATTAATTCTTTTTCAATATCAATATCGTCTTCAATATAGGATTTAATTTCTTTTAATAAATCATAATATTCTTTTAAATTAGTCTTATTTTCTTTATGAATTTCACTTAAATCTTTATATAATTTATTAATTTTATAATATTCACTAGATTCATCTTCTAATTTTTTAAATACTAATTGTTTATATTTTTCAACCTCAAAAAAATCTTTAGGATCTTTTAATCCTTCTTTTTCTAAAAAATATAATAATAAATCTTCTTTTTCCATTCCTTTACGCCTTCAACATATTATTTATTACTTCTTCATTACTTTCTTCTCTATTATCAAGTGTTTCTTTTAAAATATCGTCCCCATCAATATCAAATTGAGTCATAAAACCCATTTCATCATTTATTAAAAAATTAAGGTGGTTACATTTTTTAATTAATTTGACATCACAAAGATTTTTAAATATTTTTTCAAATTCTTCTTGACTAATAGGACTATATTTTTCATTGTATTCTTTTTCTAAATCACTGATTAAAAAGATTTCCTTATCATCCATATAAAAATCTTCCAAAACTTTAAATAATGAATAAGTTAATCCATTATCTTCAAAATAGTAATTGAAATATTTTTTAATACTAAACATAAATTCTTTATATAATTTATCATCAGCATCTTCATAAATATATCTTACATAAATTACATGTAAATAAAGCATTTTTGCTGCTTCTTCATATCTTCCTTTTGAAGGATTTTTAATTTCTTTACCATCTAAACCAGATTCTAAATGAAATATAAAAAGTGGGAAAAAGAAGAAATTTTTCTTAATAATTGTGTTAATATATCTACTATTTTGATCTTTAGTAAAGATATTGTTTAAATTAGATAAATAATATTCAATAAGTCCTCTTTTATTAAATTCTTTATTACAAACACAAACAGCATCATATAAATCCATATCTTTTACAAGATATCCAATAAATCCTGTTTCATTACGTAAATAAAACTTATCAACATATGGATCATTTATAAAATTTTTTCTTAATAATCTATATTTTTCATTAATTTTTGGAACATCAAATGAATCATAAACCATATTTAAATCATCTACTATTCTTAAATACATTCTTCCAAGTGAAAAGAAAGGATACCATCCATATTTACTTTTTAAATCTTCTTCTTTCTTTACTCTATTATCAATTTCATCTAAAAATTCATTTAATTTAGAAATTACAAAGTCTTTATGAGGATCATAAAATGGAGCGTTGTATTTTTCAGATTTTTCCACAAATATCTTATAATGTTCATCTCCATCTAATTCACCTTTCTCATATTCACTATCAATTTCTTTATAAATTACATTATGAATTCTATTTATTCTATAAATATTAAAAGAATCATCATTAATATTTTCATAATCCATTCCGTTCATAATTAATTCTCTTTTTAAATCATAATCTTCAGGTATATTTTTTAAGCATTTTAAAACTAACTTCTTATATTCTTTGAAGTCTTTTTTGATTTGCTCTTCATCAACAACATAACAATCCTTACCTTCTAATTCTTCTAATTTAATATAATCGTAAAAAATTTGGGTGGTTTTAGATTGAAAATCTAATAATCCTTGATGAAACTCTGCATTTATTTTATCTATTTCTTCTTCACTAATACCAGGTTTATTAATCCCTGCTTTTTCTAAAAAATATTGTTTTAATTCTTCTCTATCCATTTCAAAATTATATCAATAATATTAATTAAATAATAGAAATATAATTACAAATTTAAAAGTTCTAGTGAATTATCCCTAGAACTTAAAATATTTATTATTGATATTCAATAGTTGATGGTGGTTTAGAAGTAATATCGTAAACTACTCGATTAACACCTCTAACTTCTTGAACAATTCTTCTTGAAATTCTTTCAAGTAAATCCATATCAAAGTGGTAGAATTTAGCGTTTATTCCATCCATTGAAGTAACCGCTCTAATAGCAATTGTATGGTAATAAACTTTATTATCTTTAGTAATACCTACTGAATCAATATTTGTTAAAACTGTAAAATATTGATATAAATCACGTCTAACACCTGCTTTTTTAACTTCATCATGTAAAATACGGTCAGTTTCTCTAATAATTTCTAACTTCATTAAAGTAACTTCTCCAATAATTCTTAAAGCAAGTCCATAGAATGGGAATGGTTGAATCTTATAGAAAACATCACTTAATCCTAAATATTTTCCAACAATTCTAACTTCTTCTTTAGTTAATTCTTTTAATGGTTCTAAAATTGTTAAATCATTTAAAACACTAGAAGATTTCTTAATAACTTTATTCTTATTAGTCCACTTACTTTCTTTAATATCAGTATATAAAGTTCCTTGTCCATAGAATTTTATATTACCCATCTTTTTAGCTTCTCTATTCATGACTTCAATGAATGCTTTTGAAATAACTTCTCTTTTCTTATCGGGATCAATAACACCTTTAAGTCTTTCAATAAATAATTCACCTTCATCTACTAAAGTAACTTCAATTCCAAGTTCTTTAAATCTAGATACAATATGATCATGTTCCATCTTTCTATGAAGTCCAGTTTCAATAAAGACACATTTTAAATTATCTCCAATTGCTTCTTTAAGAAGTAATGCACAAACCGCACTATCAAGACCACCAGATAATCCAAGTAAAACCTTCTCATCACCAACTTCTTTTTTAATACTTTCAATCTTTTGATTAATAAAATTATCTAAAGTAAAGTCTCTATGACAAGAACAAATATCAATAAAATTATTTAAAATTTCCCATCCATTTTCACATCTTGGACTTTCTGGTAAAAATTCTAATCCATATAAATTATATTTTTTAAAGCCTACTACTCCTAAAGAATCACTTAAAGCAATTTCTTCAGCGTGTAAATTATCAAGTCTAAATGTATGAGGAATATACACTACTAATTCATCATTACAATTTTTAAAAAGTGGAGAATATGTTCCTACTCTAATAACGTGGTTAGAATATTCTCTATCTTCAATATAACTAACTTTAGCACCTAAATATCTTCCTAATATTTCCATTCCATAAGAAATACCTAAAATAGGGACATTATACGTTAATAAATCTTCATCAAATAAATCATTATTTTGATTTATCCCTCTTTCTCCTCCTGATAAAATAATTCCTTTAAGATCTTTAACTTCTTTGATCTTTTCATGTGCTACTTCACTTGGAAGTAGGAGACTATAGCAATCTGCATCTCTTAATTTTCTTAAAAGTGCTTCATTATTTGAATTACCATAGTCAATAATAACTATTGTATCCATGTTTTCCTCCTTGATTATATTTTAAAAGACCTAGTCTTTTTGGATAAAAAATTATGAATTTATATATTTGAAATCTATATCTATATATTATCATAAGTTAGTTATTTTAAGAATAAAATAATTAAGAAATATTTAGAATTTTAAAGCCTTAAAAGAAAAATGAACTATTCGAAAATTTCGAATATTTCAAAATACGATAAATATGCTTATTTATTAATTTTAATTTTATAACTTTCTTGTTTATATTTACTAAATTCTCCATCAGGACTTAAAATCCATAACTTGTTAATATCAAAATTGTATTTTTCAAAAGCATTTCTAATATTATTCATTTTAATAAAATCTCTTTTAAAATTTGATAAACTTCTACTATTAGTTAATTCAAATATGTTTTTTATTTTTAAAGATCTTTTCAATTCATCTTCAAAATTTTTAACTTGTGGAATTAAAACTACTTCAGTTTTTGATAAATATTTTCTAATCATTTTTAA
Organism: Bacteroidaceae bacterium; assembly: GCA_963653985.1. GTDB lineage: Bacteria > Bacillota_I > Bacilli_A > RFN20 > CAG-826 > Onthovivens. The sequence continues at coordinate 626 of CAVKAB010000069.1, read as the reverse complement.
ATTATGTTCTAAAATATTTATATCGTTCGTATCTGTATCAAAAATAAAAATAATAATGCTATTTGGTAAAATAGTAACAAAATCATTTGGAGTCAATCTTTTAGTAATTGGGTTAAAAACTTTAGATTTACCAGGAATAATTAGCGAAGGGTTTAATTTTAAAGAATCTACTAATTCTTTTTCGCATTCTCCTTCTACAAAATAATAAACTCTTTTATTCTTCATAATTATCTTCCAATTCATCCAATAATGATAAATCTGGTAATGTATTGAATAAATCATTTTGAACTGCACATTTAACAGAATCTGTATTTCTTTTTAATAAAGAAGATACAAAAACAATTTCTGGACTATTACCTTTGTTTCTTCTTAAAAGACAAAAAGTATGCTTAGGTAAATTCAATTCAAACATTTCTTCATTATGAGTTGTAAAAATCAATTGTTCATTTTCTTTTATATTTCTTAACATAATTTGGAAAATTCTTTTTTCGATTTCAGTATGAATATAAGAGAAATGTTCATCACAATAATAAAAATATTTTTCTTTTGAATACATATTTGCTAAAAATAAGGCAACATCGATTCCTTCAATTGTTCCACTAGACAATAATTCTCGATTTAGAAGT
>CAVKAB010000068.1:0-6445 GCA_963653985.1 Bacteroidaceae bacterium | reverse complement strand
GATATTCTTCATGATTTGTTATTTTTATAATATTTTCTTTAGATGAATCTAAATAAATGTTAAATGATAATTTAGAGAAAGTAGGAAGTCCCATATTAGACATATGGTTCATTTCAATTTTATATCCTTTAGAAACATCTTCATATTTCTCACTATCTTCAAAAGAAACACTATAAGAATAAACATACATGTCATTTTCTTTATATGTTTTAGCTTTTGTAAATGATTTTTCTAAATTAGATTCAGTAATAGAAAAGTTTGTTAAATCTTCCATTGTGTGTCCAATAGTAGATAAATAATTATCTTTTGTATAATCATTCATTGTTTCCCATTTAGAAACACTTCCATATTTTCCATTTGCTTTAGGATCATTTCCCTTTCCTATTTTATATATATTATTAGAAAGATTATGGAATCTTGATTCTGCTGATTTAACAAATGCACTTGTAGTAATTGTAGTAAAGAATATATCATCATCATTTTTAAGTTTATATCCTAAAATAGTTTGACTATACATTCCTCCAAGGGCATTTGCACTTCCATTTGTTACACTATAATAATTTTTAGATTTATATTTTTCATTTAAATCTAAATAAAATTCATATATTTCAAGTAACGCTTTATCACTACTATCTTTAATTAATTTATCCATTTCATCTTTTAAAGATGTAATAGAAGAAGAATATTTGTTATTTTTAATTAAATTAAAAGTAGTTTCGTATTCTGCTTTAAAAGTAAGTTTAGAAATACTAAATTCTTCATAACGAGTAATTTTAGTAATTGAATTAGTGTCTTTTGAATAATAAATTGTAAAATATGCTTCATTAATTGAATAAATAGATGTATCTGCAAGAGATGAAAAATATTCTAAGTATCTATTCATAACTGCTTCTAATGCATTAATTGAAGAATATTCATTATTTTTAATAACAGTTTCAGTATTTAAATAATAAGTAAATTCACATGTATTATCGTTATTTTCTTTCTTACTAGTTTTTAAAAATGATAAAGATTCTTGATCTTCATTAATAATATAAGGGGTAATTGATTTTAAAGTATTACCATAAATATTTTTATAATCTTCAAAAGAATTATATTCTAATACTGAATAATTTAATCCTTTAATATCAGTTGTAGAAGAATCTAATGTATCAGTTTTAGTGTTTCCAAAAGTAGAAGTATCATAATCTTCATATCTTAAAGAAGCTTCATTAACGTTATACATTGAATTACTTGCTTTAAAAGTTTCTTCTTCATAAAAAGATTTATAATTCTTTAAAAATCTAGAATAATAATTTGGTCCAATACCTTTATTTAAAGATTTAATTGATCCAGTTGTGACTTTTTCATAATCAACATAATTACTATTATAAGTAGAATTTAAAACTTTATAGGCCTTTGTTTCATTATCAAAGTCTATTTTTTGGGTTTCGTTTGTGTTAGAAATATTATTACAACTAGTTAAAAATAAACTAAGTTGAAAAATTACTAAATATCCTTTTTTCATAATTACGTATTTATGATACATACTTATTTTTTAAAATTCAAGCAAAAATATCGAAACTTTTTATATTTTATTTTTAAATACTATGGTATCTAGTATTGAAAACTAAAAATATTTTTAGCCTTTAAATACTAAAATTTACTCAAAATTTAATAATTAAAATTCTATTAAAAATATGTTTATAAAATATTAATCCTGTGATATGATTATTTTAGAAATTTTAAATAATCTTCGCATAATTAGGAGGAAAAGATAATGAGTTTCAAACCAGAAATGATACGAAACGTCGCTATCCTTGGTCATCAAAGTAGTGGTAAAACAAGTTTAGTAGAAGCTTTGTATCAAATGGCCACTAGTGGTGAAAGCAAAGGAGCAGTTGAAAGAGGCAATACCATTAGTGACTACTTAAAAGAAGAACAAGATAAATTAAGTTCTATTAATGCCTCAGTTATTCCAGTTGATTATAATGGTTATAGAATTAACCTTATTGATCTTCCAGGAAATGATGATTTCGTTGGAGAAGCAATTGGAGTTTTAAAAGTTGTTAAAGGTGCTATTTTAGTTATTAATGCTCAAGCAGGAATTGAACAAGGCACTATTAAACACTTTAAGATGTTAAAAAAGAGAAATATTCCTACATTTATTTTTGTTAATAAAATGGATAAAGAGAATATTGATTTTGATAATTTATTAAATGAAATAAGAGATAAATTTGGTAAAAAAGTAGTTCCATTCTGCTATCCATTAGGACATGGAGATAATTTTGATGGATTCGCTAATGTTATTGAATTAAAAGCAAGAATCTTTGATGGTAAAAAGTGTAATGATAGTGAAATTTATGAAGATAAAAAAGCTATCGTTATGGAATATAACAATATGATTACTGAAGCAGTTGCTTCAAGTAGTGATGAGCTTTTAGATAAATTCTTTGCAGGTGAACATTTAACACCTGAAGAAATTAAAAAAGGTTTAAGACAAGGCGTTTTAGATGGTGAAATTGATCCAATTGTTGTAGGTAGTGCATTAAAAAATATTGGATGCAATACCTTACTTAAAATGATTGTTGATTATTTACCAGCTCCAAATGATTTAAAGCCTTATGTTGGACATGATGATAAAGGCAATGAAATTGTTAGAAAAACAACAAGTGAAGAACCATTCTCAGCATATTGTTTTAAAACAATTGTAGATTTATATAGTGGAACTATTAATTTAATTAAAGTTTGCAGTGGTAAATTAAAACTTGGAGATGAAATTTATTCTCCAAATACTGGAAATGTAGAAAAAGTATCTTCAATGTTCTATCTTTGTGGAAAAAAACAAATTCCAGTTGAAGAAGTTGAAGCAGGAAATATTGTTGCAATTAATAAACTTGATGATATTAAAACAGGATTTACATTATGCGATCCAAAAAATATTATTGAATATTCTAAAGTTAAATATCCAACTGCAGTTTATTTTAAAGCAATTGAACTTGTTAATAAAAAAGATGAAGATAAATTATCTTCTACATTACAAAAATTACAAGCTGAAGATCCTACAATTGAAGTTAAACGTAATAAAGAAACAAAACAACTTTTAATTGGTGGACTTGGTAATTTCCATTTATCTTATATTTTAGAAAAATTAAAGAATACTTATAAGATTGAATGTTCTACAAGTGCTCCAAAAGTTGTTTATAGAGAATCGATTAGAGGAAAAGCTGAAGCAACTGGAAAATATATTAAACAATCTGGTGGAAGTGGATTCTATGGAGTTGTTGTAATGGATTTTGAACCTGCAGAAGAATCTGTTTTTGAAGAAACAGTCTTTGGAGGAAGTGTTCCTAAAAATTACTTCCCTGCAGTTGAAAAAGGTTTCTTTGAAGCATTACAATCAGGTTTACTTGCAGGATTCCCAGTAATTGGAGTTAAAGCTACTTTAAAAGATGGTAAATATCATCCAGTTGATAGTAATGAAATGGCATTTAAAATGGCAGCAATTCTTGCATTTAAAGAAGCATATATGAATTGTAAACCTATCATTTTAGAGCCTATTATGAAAATTACAATTAATGTTGAAAATAAATATATTGGAGACGTTATTAGTGATTTAAATACACGACGTGCTAAAAATATTATGATGGAAGAAGAAGACAATGAATCTCAAAAGATTATTGCTTCAATTCCTGAAAGTGAAATTAATGATTATAACGCTAAGTTAAAATCAATCACACAAGGTAGTGGATTCTTTAATAGAGAATTTGAAGATTACGAAGAAGTACCTTCAAACTTAAAAGATAGAATTATTAAAGAAAATTCATTAAAAAATTAATTTAGTTTAAAGGAGGTGAAGAACAAGTCACCTCTTTTCTTTTATTAAAAAATCCATCTTTTAAGATGGATTGTCTGTATTTTCTAAATTATTTTCTAATTTATGCATATCTTCAGGATGTACTCCCATTCTCTTTTTTAAAACTTTTGGAATGATAATTATATAAGAAATTGTAGAAACAATTCCTCCTAATGTATCTGCAATTGGTTGAGCAAAGAAAGTATATTCATCATTATGAGTAATTAAAGGAATGATAAAAATAAGTGGTAAAAATACAAATAATTTTCTATTTAATGATAACCAAATAGAATAATTAGCTTGTCCCATTCCTGTTAATCCATCAACAAAAGTATATTGAAATGCTAAAGGAATCATTCCAAGCATATAGTATCCAATAAATTTACTTGACGCACTTATAATTTCATCTTTTGAATATGTAGGATCATTTGAAAAATTAACAAAAAGGGATGAGAATGGTTCTCTTAATAAGAAAGATAAAAGGAAACAAACAGTACAAAAAATAAATGCAAAAATAACTATTTGTTTTTGAGCTTTTATTAATAATTCTTTATTCTTAGCACCAAAATGATATCCTAAAATTGGTTGAGTACCACTTGAAATTCCAAGTAATGGACCAGTAATTAAACTAGTAAATGCTTGAACAATTGTGGCAACTTCAATATAGAAGTCCCCTTTATCTCCTCCAAACATTTGAAGGGATGAATTTAATGCAATTAAAATTAAAGAATCAGTAGACATAATAATAAAAGGAGAAAAACCTAATTTTATTATTTTTAGCATTATTTTAAAATCATATCCTCCTATTCCAAGTCTTATTTTACTTTTAAATATTAAATAAATTAAAACCCATACAAAGGATATAAATTGACAAGATATAGTTGCAAGTGCTGCACCTTTAATGCCCATATTAAAAGTAAAAATAAATAAAGGATCTAAAACTATATTTAATAAACACGCAACAAGAGTAGTAAGCATTGCAGCAAGAGATTCTCCTTGAGCAGTTAAATACTGATTTAATCCACTACTTATTAAAGAAAAATAAGTACCAATAAGATAAATAACCATATAATCTTTAGCGTAACTAAAAGAAGCTGAGCTTGCACCAAATGCCATAAGCATTGGATCTAAAGCGGCGTATGCAACAATCATTAATAAAGTTGCTAATATAATAAGTAATAATAATGCATTATTTAATATCTTTTTAGCTTTATTTTCGTCTTTTTCTCCAAGTGCAATTGAAAAAAGTGGAGCGCCTCCAAGACCTATTAAAAATGCAAAAGAAGAAAGTAAAGTTGCAATTGGAGCACAAACTCCAACTCCAATTAATGCTAAAGATCCATCAAGTGGCATATTTGCAACGAATATTCTATCTACAATTGAATATAATATATTAACAAATTGAGCAATCATTGAAGGGATTGCAAGTTTCATAATTACTTTTAAAGTGTTTTTATCACCAAGTGAAATCGCCATAATGAATAATATTTTATATTTTTAAATGCAAATAATAAATAATTTTATTAAAATATTAATGTTTCTTTTATTTATGTCCATAAGTTAATGGTAGACTGCTAATCTCCGAAATTAGAAGTAGAAGTTCGATTCTTCTTGGACATGCCAAAGAAATGTAATTTAATTATTAAAATATATTTAATTAATGTATAATACTTTTACTATGAGTAAGAAAAGTAATGTAATTAAAGATGAAAAAATTAAAAAGATTAATAAATATTTAGGAATAGGTGCAACGCTTGCAATTATTTCAGTTATTGGATTTATTATCTCATGGGTATTAACCTATCTTATTGATTTATCAGATTTATCTAAAAATTGGTATATTTTTATTGTTTTAGGAGTATCTATTATCTTATTTTTAATATCTTTCTTTATTTTAAGGAAATGGAATAAAAAGAAATTAGATTATATAAATGAAAAAGATAAAGAAGAATTTAATAAGAAGATGGAAGAATATTTAAAGAAAAAGAATGAAAATACTAAATAAATAAGTTATATTATTAGAGTTGTTTTTAAAAATAACTCTTTATTGGGAGCATGGTGAAATTGGTAGACACGATAGACTCAAAATCTATTGTTAGCGATAACGTGTGGGTTCGAGTCCCATTGCTCCCACCACTTTTAAAATTGAGGCTTGATTTAATATCAAGTCTTTTTATTTTACTTTCAATAATTTTAACGAACTTTGCGGTGAAGCGCTATTTTTACGACTTCACCGCAACTTTCTAAAATACATTTTTATTAGTAAGATTTAATAAAAAACTTTTTCTATTAAATATTATGTCAAATGTCCCGCAAAAATAAGGACAATTCAAAGAGTGCAATTGAAAATAAAATTTTAATATGTAATACTTTCATTACCAAATATTTTTATAAGAAAGTTGTGTATAAAAGTAATTGTAACAAAAAAGAATTTATTCTTAATTTGTAATTAATATCTATGTGTTAGAAAGTTCAACAATATAGTTATTTGGTGATTTATAAAATATATTTTTTAAAAAATATATTGGCTATTTTATATATAAGGGGGAAATAATAATTATGGAATATCCAAAAATTAAGAATGTTTTTAAATTCGATGAAAAGTATAGA
>CAVKAB010000067.1:0-6617 GCA_963653985.1 Bacteroidaceae bacterium | reverse complement strand
AGGTAATTTTAATTCATTCTATATTAATTTAATATCGTTTTTATCATTTATTATAGGATTTGTTATGATTACATTAATAAAATATCTAATTAATAAAAAGAATAAAGATAATTTCTTAATCCAACTTATTATATTAATTATTTTAAATATTTTATTAATTACTATACCTACTTCTTATGATTTTAATATCTATAAAATATTAGAAGTTATTATATTAACAATCTATGGGGTAATACTTGTATCATCATTTAATAATTTTAATTTTATTAACTTTACTCCTACTATGATGACTAATAACACAAGAAAAACAATTGAATTTGGAATAGAAGGATTACTTTATAAAGATAATACAAAAATAAGTAAGTTTAGAACTTACTTATTAATTATTATTTTCTTTATTATTGGAGTTACTATTTCAGTTTCTTTACTTAATTACGTTAAAATTGATTCTTTAATTATTAATCCTTATTTAACTTATAATCCAAATATCTTTAGTGTTATCCCTTTAATTAATTTAATAATATGTTTATCTTTATATTTAAAAGATAAATCTAGTATTAATCTTTAAGAAATTCTTTAATTTTTGAATCTAATTCTAAATAATCTTTAACAACATTATTAGGATTAAGTTTATTTAATTCTTCAAAGTTTTTAAGATTATACATTGCAATTGAAATAATTTTAACATCTACTTCATTCATCGATTTAATATCGTTAATTGTATCTCCAATATATAATAATTCTTTATTATTATAATTATGATCACTTATTAAATTTCTAATTGAAGTTGGTTTATTAACACCTTTTATACTACCTGTATAAAATCCTTTAAAATACTTTCTAATATCTAAAATATCTAAAGAAATATCAAGTGATTCCTTGCTTCTTCCTGTAATAATATAGGTATCAATATCATTTAATTTTAAATATTCAAAGATATTTTTTAAATTTTTGTCAATATGTGTGAAAAATTGTTCATGCATTTTTTTATATAGTTTTAAATAATAATCAAATGCTTCATTAGGGTTATAACTTCCATCATTCATATTAATTAACATTCCAAGTTCACTTGGTCCATAATTATTTAAAATATCTTCTAAAGTTAATCTTTTATTAGTAAATTTTAAATATGTTTCATAAATTAATTTTCCAATAAAAGGTTCTGTATTTAAAATAGTTCCATCAAAATCAAATATAATTACTTTTTTCATATGGATATATTTTAAATACTTTTAAAAATATTTTCAAAGTTTTCTATTTACAAATTAGTTAATTCAGGATAAAATTACCTTAATATAGTGAACAGGTTCATAATATGCCAAAGATAATTAAAGATCCCAAAGAAAAGATATTAAAAGTATCTTCGAGGGAATTAAAGACAAAAGGGTATGAAAAATTATCCATGCGTGAAATCGCTAAAAAATCAGGAATTGGATTAGGTACAATTTATAACTATTTTGATGATAAACTTTCAATTGTAGCAACTCTTGTAAGTATTGATTGGAATAAATCATTAAATGAATTAGAAAATTCTTTAAATAATCTAAACAATATTGAAGAAGGTATTAGATTAATATTTAAAACAATCCAAGATTTTTGGAATGAACATAAAGAACTTCTTCTTTCAATTCAAATAAAAAATCTTAATTCATCCTATAAAAAAGGACATCAAATTTTAATTAAAAGATTAAGTAATTTAATTAAATCTTTGTATTTAAGATTTAATGAAGAAATTAACGATAATGATTTAGTTTTATTAAGCAATATCATTATTTCATCTTCTATCCAAGATGAAATTAATATTGATGATTTAATAAATTTTTTAAAACACTTTGTGTTAAAAGGAGGCAATAATGAGTAGTTTTAAAAACTTAGAACCAAAGGATAATTTTTATCAAACATCCTTATTTTTCCCAATGCCTGTAGTAATGGTTTCTACTTTAACAGAGGATGGGAAAACAACAGTTGGACCATATTCTTTATGTTTTCCATACTGGATTGCAGGTAAAGATTGCTACACATTTGTATTAAATTGTAGAAATTCTTCAAATACTGCTCAAAATATTTTAAGAACTGGAAAATGCGCTTTAAACTTCATTCCTGACGATAAGAAGTTATTTAAAGAAGCAGTTAGAATGGGTTGGCCAGGAGATACTCCTGAAGAAAAAATGAAAGGGTGTATCTTTGAAATGGAAGATGGATTAAAAGCTAAAGAAAATAAAGATGAAATCTTCCCTAAAATTTTAAAAGATGCTTTCCAAGTTGTTGAATGTACATGGCTTAAAGAATTAGATAATGCTCAAGATGATAAACCAGGAGAATTAAATGGGTATGAAGCTCCATACCATAATTTCAATGGTATTACTTCTCAATTTGGTGCTACTTTCATCTTAAGAATTGACAAAATTTTAATGAAAGAAAAATATTGGAACACTATTGTTAATGGAGTTACTGCAAATGGATTCCCTAAAGTTCCAGTAGATTATGGATATAGAGATAGCAAAAATTTCTGGTGTTCAAGATTTAAAAAACCACGTCCTGAACTTCTTCCTATGAGAGAAACTACTGTTTCTAGTGTTAGATATGCTGCTAAAAGATTACAAACTGATGTTGAATTTACAGATGATGCATTAGAAAAACTTGTAAAAGTTCCTCGCATTTTCCTTCCTACAGTTTTAAAAGGGTGTGTAAAATGGGCAAAAGAAAACAATTACACTAAAATCACTGCAAAAGAAATGGAAATAATTAATGATAAGAGATCAAAGGAGAAATCAAAATAATGAAAGTCGCATTAGCAGGAGCATTTGGAAATTTAGGATTAGATATCTTAAAAAAATTAATTAGTGGTGGACATGAAGTTGTTGCACTTGATTTAAAAGAAAAAGATGTTCCAGAGATTAAAGGTAAATATGAATTCCACGCAATAGATTTAACTAACCCTTCTACAATTGATGGATTATTAAATGGTTGTGAAGTTTGTATTACAACAGTTGGACTTGTTACAAAATCCACAAAATTTACTCCATATGATGTAGATTTCCAAGGAAATTTAAATTTATTAAACGAAGCTAAAAAAGCAGGTGTTAAATATTTTGATTATGTTTCAGTTATTTATTGTGATAGTGATCCAAGTGTTCCTCTTTTAGATTCTAAACATAAATTTGAAATTGAACTTAAAAAGAGTCATATAACATATAATATTTTTAGACCAACTGGATATTTCTATGATATTGCACATGTTTTTATGCCAATGATTGAAAAAGGAAAAGTTACTTTACTTGGACATAAAAAACACCACGTGAATGTTATTGATACTAAAGATTTAGCTGAATTCATTGTTTTACACATGAAAGATCCTAATAAAACTTATTCCATTGGTGGAAAAGAAATTTATACATATGATGAAATTGCTAAAATGTTTTTTGAAGCAGCAGGTAAAAAATGTAAGATTTCAAGAGCACCTGTATTCTTATTTGATTTAATTGCTAAAAAAGCAGATAAAGCAGAAATTCAAGATGGTACTGCAGGACTTGTTAGATTCTCTAAATGGACTATGACTCATGAACTTGTTGGTGATACAAAATATGGGGATTCTTCATTTAAAGAATATATAAAATCTAGGTACTCAAAAGGAGAATAGATATGGAAGCTTTACAAAATGCTTTTCCTTGGGGAATATTAGTATTATTTATAGTTGCACTTCTTCTTTGTTCAATTGGATTTAAAAAATTTGTTTATTTTTTATCAATTGGATATGGATTTGCAATTGCGGGCATTGGAATTGCTTTAATTGTTATGAATTTTATCCCTGATTTCTATAAAGGAAGTATGGGATGGACTTCATGGATATTATGTATTTTATTAATCCTTTATGGATGTAGATTATCTGGATTTTTACTTGTAAGAGAATTTAAAAGTGCAAGTTATCGAAAAAAAGTTTCTGAAAATGCAGAAACAGGATCTACTAAAAAGATGCCTTTCTTTGTACTTTTTACAATCTGGATTGTAGTAGGTATCTTATATGTTCAAGAAACTTCTCCTATTTTCTATAGATTATATAATGGAAAAGGAGATGAATTATTATTCCCTTTAATTGGTGCTGTAATAATGTTTATTGCACTTTTAATTGAAACTATTGCTGATTTTCAAAAGAGTGCTGCAAAAAAGAAGAATCCTAAAACATTCGTATCTAATGGATTATATAGATTTGTTAGATGTCCTAATTATTTAGGAGAAATTCTTTTCTGGACTGGAGTTTTAGTCAGTGGAATTTATGCAATTTCAGGATGGGCTCAATGGGTAATGGTAATTTTAGGATATATTTTAATTGTTTATGTTATGGTAAGTGGTGCTAAACGTCTTGAGATTAGACAAGATAAATCATATGGAGATGATCCTTTATATCAAGAATATAAAAAGAAAACTCCTATCTTAATGCATCTTATTCCAGTTAAATCCATTAAAAATTGGAAATGGATTAAATAGTTATGAATTTATTTAATATATTAGATACTGCCTTAGGAGATGCTCCTGGATATTTACAAATCTTGCAAGGATTATATGATTTAGTTCCTTTAATTCTATTTTTAATAGGGATCATTATCTTACAAAAAACTTTATATAATAAAATGGTTAAAGGATGTTATGCTTTATTTGCAGGAGGTACCATTATGGTATTTGCGGCAGGTTTCTTTAAAGCATTACATAAAGTGTTATTAGGATGTGGAATTGAATATTCAATTCTTTCTCAACAATTCACTACTACTCAAAGTGTTGGATTCTTCTTAACATTTTTAGGAATACTTGGAATGTTTACATTCCATAATAAAAATTACACCAAAGTAGAGTGTTCTACTTTAGGATTATTAGTAGTTTTAGCTACTACAGAGTTTACTTCTACTATGCCATTTATTATTTTAATGATAATTGGTGCTTCAGGATTTTTAATTACTTTAATTTATATTTCGATTAGATTAAAATCAATACCTGCTACAATATTATATGTAATTGCATTAATTGCAATGATGGGAATGGGGTATTTATCTACTAAATCATCATTTGAAAAAGCATGGATTCAAATTAGTGTTAATGTAATTTATCAAGGATCATTCTTAATTTCTACAATTCTTTTAAAGAAAAAAGGATTAGGAAATGAAGATTCATTATCCAAAAAAGTAGTTAAAGAATAATAAAATCATAAAAAGTTCACTATTAAAGTGAACTTTTTCTATTCAAATTTCTTTCTTAATTCAATAAATTCTTTAAATCTAGGTAGCAAAAATTCTGATTTTCCTCTTTTTGAAATATCAATCAATCCTTCTTTTGCAAGTTTAGATTTATAAATGGATAAATTTCCACCAGATATATTCATTGCATTTATAATTTCTTCATTAGTAGTAAATCCTTCTGCAATTAAAGATAAAATTTCTTTTTCGGAATTTGTTAATTCATTCCAAATAATTTCATAACTCCAATCGCTTAATTTAATATCAAATTCTTTTAATACTCTTTTAGATAAAGATTTTTCGTTATTTCTATAAAGAATATCTCCTAAAACTTGATAAGCTAAGGCATATCCTTTAGTTACTTTAGCAAGTTTAATTGATTCTTCTTCACTAATATTAAAAGTTTCTTCATACGAAAAAGCAATTGAAGGTATTGAAAGAGGAGTTAAACAAATTTTTGGTGCTCTAAAAAGAAAAGTTAATGATTTATCATTTTCTAATTTCGAAATATTTTTACTTAATCCAGTCATTAAAAGTCTTATATCATAATGATCAATTAAGAATCCTTGATATGCTCTTATAAAATTAACCATAGCGTTATTTTTAGAAACATCATCAATTCCAATCAATATATGAATATTTTTCTTTTTAAAATATTCGAATAAATTTCTTAAATAAATTTCAATACTTGAAACTGGTTTATCACCTTTAACATTAAAAGAAACACCAGAAAATGAAAAAGAGAATTCTACTTTTAAAGTTTTTATCTTTAAAGCTCCATATTCATATAATAAGCTTGCTAATTGTTCTAAGATATTATCATTTTGATTTAATCTTGCGACAACCCAATTATCTTTTTCTTTATAAAAATCAAGAATGTGTGCTAAAGTAACCGTTTTTCCTGATCCTCTTGGACCAGTTAAAATATAAACAGTATTTCTTGGATGAATAGAATCAAAATCTTCAAAAATTGGTTCTATATCTTTATCTCTTTGAATAACTTTTTCGTTTATTCTTCCAAATGATATTGAAAATGGATTTTCCATAAACTTACCTCCATATCTTATTAATATTGTATTTTATTGTATTTATTAATTCAAGTTGTAATTCATTGTATTTTGTTGTATTTCATTGTATTTTGTTGTATTTCATTGTAATTTAAAAAAATTATTGTATTTGATTGTGTTTTTATTTTTGGTTCTCTAATATTTTTAAACTTTCTTTTAAAAAACAAATATTGTTATAAAAATTAAAAAAGTGCATAAATACCACTAAATTCTATAACAAATTTAATATTTATACTTGAACTTCACCATCAAATAGTGTATATTTATTTTCGTTAGTAGAAAGAAGTTTGCTCTCACCAGATTTGATTTATCAAATTGGTATTAT
>CAVKAB010000066.1:0-6787 GCA_963653985.1 Bacteroidaceae bacterium | reverse complement strand
TATCCACTAATATATCCTTCATTTCTTTTCATAATTTCAATTGGTTCCATATTTTTAATCCTTAAGTAACTTTAATATTATATCAATTACGAAAAAAGGAGGTAACAGTTAAGTTATCTCCTTTTAAAACTATTAATTATTAATTATTCAGAAACTTTAGTAATAGCTTGAATTGAAATTTCTTTTGTTCCGTTATAGTCTGCTCTAGCACAAACGAATCTAATCTTATCGCCTGCTTTTAAAGTAGATGTAATTTTACCTGTTAAGAAATCTTTAGGATTTGTGAATTTGAATTTTGAACCATTCCATGCTAATGCACTAGTTCCTTCTGTAGCACCATAAACTTGAATTGTATTTGTACCATCAGTAACGAATAAGTTACCATATGCACTTGCACCACTTGCTTCATCAACTAAGCTTGCTTCTTTACTACCGAAGCCTTTAATTGTTGCTTCAGTAACGAATAATTTACCACCAACTGTAACATCGCTATCGTTAATAACGTCAGCTAATGAAACTTCAGTAGCATCAATTAATGATGGTCCAGCAACGAATCTACCACATCCTTCAATTGTTGTGTTATAGTCACATCTAATTAAGAACATAGTAACTTCATCACCAACCTTTAATGATTGACCAAATTCACTCTTTGAGAAATCTTTTGGATTTGAGAATTTCCATTTACCATCAGCAAATGCTAATGAAGTATTTGTACATGTTGAGCCATAAATTTGTAATGTTTCACCATTTTCATCTTCTAAGAATAAATTACCATATTGTCCAGCATCACTAGCACTATCTGATAAGCTAGCTGCTTTTGAACCAAAGCCTTTAATTTTACCTGAAACTTGATAAAGTGTTTTAGTTGAATTTTCAACTTCTTTGAATTCTTTTAAAGTAACAACTTTTGCAGCTTGTTCAGTAGCATTTTCAGTAACTACAACTTTGAAGCTATCTGAAACGACTCTTCCACCAGCAGCTTTTGGATTTGTATATGTTGCAGTAATAGTAGCACTACCAATGCCAACAGGTGAAATATATGTACCAATAGTTGAAACTACTTCTGTATTATCTGATGTGATTTTTAATAAACCATCTTTAACTGCTTGACCAGCGTTAACTTCTTTACCATTGAAAGTAAATTGTAATTGTCTATTGTCTTCGCCTTCTTTCCATTCTTCTTGTAATTCTAATTTATTAGAAACTGTGATACCAGTAACTTCTGCTTCACTTGCTACAACAGTTAAAGAAACACTATCAGAAACACTTGTTCCTTCTTTTCCACTATTTGTATAAGTTGCAGTAATAGTAGCACTACCAATACCAGTTGTTGTTAATGTAGAACCGCTAACTGAAATGACTTCAGCATCACTTGAAACAACTTTTAAAGAACCTTCTTTGATAGCTGTTGCTGCATCAACTTCTAAACCTTCAAAAGTAAATGATAAAGTTCTTGCTGCTTCACCATACTTCCATTCTTTTCCTAATTCTTCTTTGTTTGAAATAGAAATTGCACTTACTGATTTTTCTCCACAACCAACAAGTCCAACAAGGCCTAAAACAGCTACTCCAGATAATGTTAAGGCATTAATAAATCTTCTTTTCATAATTTCCTCCGAATTTATTTAATTTATATATATTTAAGACGATACGTCATTAAACCTTATTTATTGAACAAAAGTATCATTTTGAATATCTTTTAAAAGATTTTGATACTTATTGCTTCTATATAAGCCAATTGTGATATAGGTAATACCAAATGCTAATAAGATAACACCTAAGGTTAAAAGTGCAACGAAAACATAAAATTCAACACCATAAACAATTTGATAATTGTTTGTTGCTTTATATGCCATAGATAAGAATAAGAAAGAAATACATGTTAAAATTAAGCCAATCATTAAAGAAACCATGCCAGTTGAGAATTTGTTTTTTGCTCTATGAACTTCTGAATGGCTTGCTTGTGATAATTCTTTTAAATCTTCTTCTTTTAAATGTGATTTAACAATATGACCACAACGAGGGCAAACATAAGCTTTTTCGATTCTTGGATCTAAGATTAAAGCTTTATTCTTTTCGTTTCCTTCAATTTTTGCTAATTTATTTTCATCAATTTTGAATTCTTTTCCACAATGTTGACAATACATATATTTCTCCTTTTAATAATTAAAATTAGGATCTTTTTCTCCATGAATTCTTATTCCTTTAGATTTTGCTAAATCACTAGCGTAACTAAAGTAATAATAATATGGAATTTCATTAGATAACATATCATCTAATGTTGAACCAGCCATAAATGCACCATAAGCTTCATAAACTAATTCATAATTTAATAATTTATAATCACTTGCTTTTGGATTTTCTACATTTGTATACCATACAAAACCAAGTAATCTTTTATAGGTTTCTCTTAATTGAGCTCCACTTCCATAAGCACTTTGAATTAATATGTGTTTAGCATTTTTTAAAATGTCATTTGTATAATTCATTGCAGCTACACCCCAAGGTTGTTCAACAATTGAACTTCCTTCAGAAGTATGATCAATTTCTGGAGTATTTACAAGATAATATCTTGTTCTTTCAACTTCACTTAATCCTTCTATCCCAGAAAAAGTAAAGTTTGTTGTATCCCCATCTCCATATGAAGATACTGTTGTTTCATAAACTCCACCACAAGCAGTATTGTTTTTAGCAAAGTCTAAACTTAAGTAACTTTCCATTAATTCAGGACCTTTAATGAAATCATCATATTTAAGTGGAGTATTTGTATTTCCCAAATATTTAGTGTTTCCTGAACCAACTTTATACCAAGATAAAGAAGAGAATGTAGGAATTCCATATAATGAATTTTCGTTTCTAATTAATGAACCCTTTTCGATATATGGATTGGAGTATCCTTTAGTACCAACACTATCTAAGACTTCATTTTCTGAATTAACAATTTCAATATAATTAAATCCATAAATAACGTCACTATCTAATGTATAAGTTTCAACATTTGATAATTCTTCAGTAAAACTTGGATTTAAGTAAACAATTGATTTGTTTTTAGAATCTTTAAAATCTTCTTTTAAATTTCTAGTTAATAATAATTCTTTTTCTTTATAAAAATTTAAATAAATATCTTCTTTAATTTCACTTTTATTAGTAACTTCAAGACAGGACTTAAAAACATTAGATGAAACGTAAATTTCACTAATAAATGGTGAATTCTCACTAGTAATTTTACTAGAAGAATTATCACACCCTGTAAGAGTTAATAATGTTAAAGGTAAAATTAATAAAGATTTCTTTTTCATAACTATTTAATTAAAACTAAATCGTCTCCATTACGTGGAATAATTTGTACTTGGTAATCTCCACTTGTTGTTTTATGTAATGAACAAACACCTGATAATTTGAATGTGTGTCCTACAAATTCTTTGTAATCAATCCATTGGAGTGATGGATTTGATGAATCTGGTTTATAGATAAATGAAACAAATAAATTAAAATCAATTTTTGTTCCATCTTCTTTTTCAATGTATAAAGTAGTTGAGTCTGAATCAGATGTATAACCACCTGTAACAACTACATTTTCATCAAAATTAATTGGTGAATTAATAAATTCATAACTTTCATTGTTAATATCATCAAGTTTTTTATTGAATTCATACATCATAAATTCATCAGTATTATCTTCAGGTGAAATTAATACTTGAGCATCATTTTCTCCTGGATTATAAGCTTTGAATGTAACGCCACTAATTTGGAATCCAAAGTTTTCACTATCACTTGCAACACCACAAATTTGTAAATAAGTATTTTTCTTAGTGAACTTACTATTTAAACTACTCATTCCGCAGAAGATATTAATTCCAGCGTATTCGCCATACTCATATCTTCCACCATTTTCTGGAGAATAGTAATTTTGTAAATAAAGAATTTTATTTGCAAATCCAACAACAGTACCAACAACTTTAACGTTCATACCATCATATTTGTTTTTATATTCTTTACCTTCTTTTTGAGCTTTAATTTGATTTTCAAGTTCAATTTTCATATCAAGAAGAGAAACAGATTCATAATCACCATAATTGAATAATGGATCTTCTTTTCCTGAGAACATATTTAATTCAAAATCTTTAGCTTGTTGCCATGCACTTCTAAATGTTGGTTCAAGTCTTTCCATAGCGTTAGCGTTTTTAACTTCACTATAACCTTCTTGAACAAGTAATAAATTTAATAAAATTAAATCATTATATTCAGCATTTTTAGTAGTTTCATTAATCCAAATAAGTGCTAAATATCTAGTTCCTGTTGAGTCATGGCTTGGAACACAATATTCATCTCCTGGAACAGAAATAACAATAGTTCCATTTTTACTAGCGTTGGTTAATTTTTCTTTTGTAAAGTTACTTGCAGCTTTTCCCCATGGTTGAACTTTACCTGTAGATTCTGGAGTATCAATTCCATAGAATCTACATTTGATAGTTTCACTTCCATCTTTTTCAGTAAAATGTGCAGTATCTCCATCAATACATGTTTTTAAATTTACTTCACTAACACCATCTTTTAAGAAAGAATGTCCTTTATAATCAAGTCTTAATCTTGCTTCATCTTTAGTTGTATAATCAACAAAAGTCTTTTCTTCATCCTTATCAGTATCTTTATCGGTATCAGGAGTTGGTGTAGGATTAACATTATTACTATTACAACTTGTAAAAGTAAAAGCTGAAATAGAAGTTAATAATGTTAATAAAAATTTTTTAAATGACTTCATATTACATCTCCAATTTTGACATACGTTCAGCATAATTAAATGCTTCATCAATACTAAATTTATTTAAAAATACATTAGCAATGATACTACCAGCATAATCTCTACATGCACTACTTCCTTTAAAAGCAGGTGTATATAAATAATTACCATCAATATCATTAACAACAACATTAGCAGTTTTTGCTAAGAAATCTTGTTGTTCTTCTAAATATTGAGCATAGTATCCACTAGTATAAGAAGAAGTTCTAACAGGAATGTATCCTTGGCTTCCATTAAAACATATATCGGTGTTAATGCTTGGATTTGTTAAGTATTTTAAAAATTTCCAACCATATTCTTTTCTAAAATTATTAGTAGCATCATTTACCCCAACACTTTTAAGTAATGTAAGTGTAGGACCTTGAGAAACATATAATGGTTTTGATGAATAAGGAACTTTGCAAACTCCAACATTGAAACTTGCACTACCTGGATCATTATATCCAGCTCCACCACTAGAACCTACAGTAAATAAGCATTTTCCAACAGTGAAACTATTAGAACCATATTCATTATTATTACTACCTTTAGTTTTTAATAATCCATCATCATAATTTTGCTTTAATTCTTTAACAATTGCTTTTGCAGCATCATTATTAAAATCAACACTTCCTTTACCATCTTTATATGAAATAAAAGGAACATCTTCTTGATATAATCTAGATATAATTAAATTTTCATCACTATCATAAATTAATGGAACTTCTAAGTTAGATCCATAGCTTTTCATGTCTTGTTTAACAAATTTTAATAATTCAACAAACTTATCCCAAGTTAAATTCTTCATGTATTCTTCTGGATTAGAAATTGTTGAATCAAATCTAGGAAGTAAAATATTTTCTACAATGTCTTTGTTATACATTAAAACTTCAGTACTTTTCATAAAAGGTAAAGAATAAGTACCTTCTTTAATGTAATTCGTAGATTCTTCATAGAATGCTTTAACAAATCCACTTTGATCTTCAGAATCTCCTAAATATGGATTTTTACCATATCCAATAGTAGAATCATTCATTAAATTTTCTAAATTATAAACATACTCTTCGTCAAAATCTTCATGTGATAAATAGTTCGCAACATGATCAGGATATGCAACAGCAATGGTAGGAGAGTTGCCACTAGCAAAGCCTCTTTCAATTTGCGTCATAATTTCGTCATAACTTCCAACGTATGAAGGAACGATATCAACATCAACACCTTCATTGTCTTTGATTATTTTTTCAAAATCTTCAATTTTACTATCTAACTCTTCTTGAAGATTTTGACCAAAAGTATGCCAAAAATAAATTTTATTAGTTGTTATAGTTTGATTAGTATCATCTTTATTTTCATTATTATTAGAGCAGGAAAAAAGACTTACCAAAAATAATGGTAAACATAAAGTAGTTTTATATTTTTTAATAAATTTAGTAAGTCTCATTTTTCCCTCTCTTAAGTTACTTTAAAAATAAATTTAAATATTATAAAGCAAGTTTAGCTTGAGCTTCAGCATCAGCAAACCATTGATCAAGATCTTTGATATCGTTTGTAGTTGTTAAGACTTTTGTCATAATACCACTAACTTGGTTTCTACATGTTGAAGAGCCTTTGAATGCAGGTGAAGTATAAAGTCCACCAACGTTAATTTTAGCTTTTGAGTAAGCCATAACTCTTTCTTCTGTTTTGTCATCACAGCTTTCATAATCAGCAGCTGCAAGGTATTCAGCACTTTCAAGTGAAGAATATCTAATTGGTGAATAGCCGGTATTTAATGCCCAATCTAATGAATTTTCATCATTTGAAATGAATTTATAGAATAACCATGAAGCTAATTCTCTGTTTTTATCACTATGATCTAAAACACAGAGTGATGGACCTTGGTTAATTGTATAAGTCTTATCATTAGAAGCTTGTGGAATTCTAGCAACACCAACGTTCATTGGGTTTGATGATGAGAATTGATATTTAACACCACCAGTTGAACCAACTGAGAATAATGTATTTTGA
>CAVKAB010000065.1:0-6891 GCA_963653985.1 Bacteroidaceae bacterium | reverse complement strand
GAATCTACAAGAATAAATCAAAAGCAGTATATTCTTTATTAATTAAATTATTTTTTGAATAATCATAAAATGAAAGTAATTTTTCATGAAGATTTTTATCTTTAAAAATGAGTTGATAATATTCAAAATCCTTGTAATCATATAAACCCATACAATAATAATCAGTAAAATATTTTGAACTCATTAAAAAATTTTCAAATTGAATACTAAATTTAATATCATCGCTAATAAATAAAACTTCATTTCCATGAGCTCCTTCATTCATAATATCATGATAACAAGTTGAATTATTAATCAAATCATTAACAATAAATCGATAATTATTTTTATCATTAACTTCTTTATATTTCATAATATCCAAAAAGAAATAAGGTTTAAAATCATTATTTAATAGGTACTTTTTAACCATCATATTATCCTCAATAGGAGTTACATTAAACGAATAATTTTTATTGATATTATTTGAATTACATGAAGTAAGTAAAAACTAATAAAAATTAATAATTTTAATTTATTATTCCTCATAAAATTCTCCTTTTTTTAAGTTTATCATTAAATAAAAGTTAATTCAATGAAAATTAACAAAAACGTAAATTAAAAAAGATGAAGTTTATGCTACTTTTTCAATTCAAATAGAGTAATTCCTGTTGCAATTCCAACGTTTAAAGAATCAATATTTGAGATATCAATTTTAATTTTATAATCTGCTATATCAATGATTTCTTGTCTTACTCCATTCCCTTCATTTCCTACGACAATAATTAATTTTTCATTTTTGTTTCGCTTAAATTCATTAATAAATATTGAATCATTAGAAAGGGTAGTTACTAAAATCTTATATCCTTCTTTTTGGAGTTCTTTTAATCTATCTATTTCAAATCTTTCAAAATTAAGATTAAATAATGCACCTTGAGCACTTTGAATTACTTTTGAATTATAGATTGAACAAGTAGATAAACTTAAAGCAATATTAAAATAAGAAAATGCTAAAGATGTTCTTAAAATTGTACCAATATTTCCTGGATCTTGAAGATTATCTAAATATAAAATATCTTGAGAGTAATCTAAAGGTTTTTCGTTTATTTTAACAACTCCAATTACTTTAGAAAATGATTTATTTGATGATAATTTCTTTAAAATATCTTCAGTTACGATATATTGAACAATATTTTCTGGTAATTCTAAAGGAGATAAAGTAAAGACATATTCTAAATCTTTTAAAGACATTTCTAAAAGATGGAATGTTTCAATAATATATTTTTTTTCTTCTTTTTGATATTTATTTTCTTTTAATTTAATCGTATATTTAATAATTTTATTATCTAAAGATTTAATTTCTTTTATCATTTTACTACTCCTTTTTTAAGTTTTGAATCTAGTTCATAATAAGAAGGACATATATTTAATAAAGAAATATAGAATTCTTTACCATGTCCATGGTGGGTATCATGAGTTAATTCATGATCAATTACACTTTTAATGATTGGTTCACTAAAATGAATTAAGATTATATTTAATATAATAGTATTCTTTTTAGGGTAATTAATTCCATAATATGATTCAATTCCTTTTTTAACTTTAAAAATATGTTTTTTAGTGTGTAATCTTTCTTCTTCCTCTTTGAAAAATTTGTATAAAGTATTATAGATTTCTTTTTCTTTATATTTATAGAATTCATCTAAAGTAAGGTATTTTTCGTCTATATAAATAAAAGAATCATAGACATCTAATTTATTCCCTAAATAATAATTTAAATAATCCTTATTAATATCATTAAATTTATTGATTAATCGAATTACTCTTTCTTTATCATTATTTAAAATATTATCAATTTCTTTTAAAGATACAAAATATGGTAATGAAAAATATAAAGAATTAGAGTCTTTTTTAAAACTATATTTAATTGATCTTTTTAAAGATTTCTTTTTTATATAATAAACTTTAATATTTCTAGAATTTAAAGTTATATCTTTTAAATATTTATATTCCATTCCATAAATTATATTTAAAATTTTATTCTTAATCTAGATTATTAATTACAAAATTATTATAATAATCAAATTGAGAGGAAAATTATGGAAACAGTTTTAATTAGTGCATGCTTAGTAGGTGATAAATGTAGATATGATGGAAAAGGAAAATATAATCCTTTAGTAAAGGAAATAATTCAAAAATATGATTTATTACCTATTTGTCCTGAAACTTTAGGAGGTTTAAAAACTCCTCGTGATCCTAGTGAAATTAAAGGGGATGAAGTTATTAGTTGTAAAGGTAAAAATGTTACTAAATATTATAAAGAAGGTGCATTAAAAGCTTGTAACGCTTGCAATTATTGCCACGTTAAAAAAGCAATTTTACAAGATAATTCTCCAAGTTGTGGAGTTAATCATATTCATGATGGTTCTTTTAAAGATAAGTTAATTGAAGGTAAAGGAATCACAACTCGTATTCTTGAAGAAAAAGGTATTGAATGCTACACAATTGAAGAATTCTATGATTTATTTATAAAAAATGAAGACTAAATTTAAAATTAAAGATTTAACATTAAAAATATCATATACTGCATTTTTAAGTGCATTATGTTTTGTATCTACTTATTTTATTTCAATTCCTTATCTTGGAGGTCTTGGATATTTTAATTTAAGTGACGCAATTATTTTATTTTCATCAATTACTTTTGGACCTTTTGTTGGAGTTTTTACTGGAATTATTGGTGCAAGTTTAGGTGATTTAGCAAGTGGATACGCAAGTTGCATTCCTTTTACAATTGTTGCAAAAGGTCTTGAAGCACTTGCAAGTTATTTTATTTATTCAAAATGTAAAAAAGAAATATTCAAAAACACATTATATGGATTATCAACTTTACTTATGGTTTTAACATATTTTGTATATTATTTAATTGTTTATAATTTTGAATATAAAACTTGTTTTATTTCTTCTGGATTTGATTTAATCCAAGGTATTGCAGGTTATATTATTTCTTTAGTATTAGTATTTGTTTTTCAAAAAACAAATTTATCTTATAGGTTGAACAAATAATGAATGTATTATTCTTTTTAACACCAAAAAGCAAAATTAAATGTGTTAATGAACAAATGACTATTAGACAAGTTTTAGAAATATTTGAACATTACCGTTATCAAGTAATTCCAATTATTTCTAAAGATGGTAAATACATTAAATCTATTAGTGAGGGTGATTTATTATATTATTTAAAAAATAATATAAATAATAAAATAGAGCATTTTGAAGATTTTAATATTATGGAAGTTTCTAATTATAGATCATATAAATCTATTAAAATTGATACTGATATTAAAACTTTATATGAATTATTACTTGCTCAAAACTTCGTTCCAGTTGTAGATGATAAAGATATTTTTATTGGAATCATTACTCGTAAAGCAATTCTTGATTACGTTAAAAAATATTTAAAGAATGAATACAATAATTTAATTAAATAAGTATTCAAAAAGGTCTTAAGTTAATTCTTAAGACCTTTTAGTTTGTTTATTTATTATTTTGAATAATCAATTTTTTCAAGATGCCAGACATCTCTATTATATTCTTCAATTGTTCTATCACTTGAGAAGTGTCCACTTCTTGCGATATTAATTAAAGTAGATTTAAACCATGCATCTCTATCTTGATAGAATTTATCAACTTTTTGACTTTCTTTGATATAACTATCTAAATCAAGGAGAATGAAATATTCATCATTATGATTCATGATTTCATCAAAAATTGATCTAAATCTATCATTTTGACCTTCACACCAAGGACCATTAAATAATGAATCTAATACTCTTCTAACTTGTTGATTTGAGTTATATAAATCCCATGGATTATATGATCCACTTGATTTAATATCTTCAATATCTTTAACTTTCAAACCAAAGATGAAGCTATTTTCGTCACCAACTCTTTCGTTAATTTCAACATTAGCACCATCTAATGTACCAAGTGTTAAAGCACCATTCATCATAAATTTCATGTTTGATGTACCACTTGCTTCTTTACCTGCAGTTGAAATTTGTTCTGAAACATCACTTGCTGGAATAATTAATTCTGCTAAAGAAACACCATAATTTTCCATAAAGACAACTTTCATATATTTGCTAACTTCTGGATCATTATTACAAACTTTAGCAACTGCATTGATTAAATTAATGATTTCTTTTGCAAAATAATAACTTGGAGCAGCTTTAGCACCAAAAACGTATGTATGTGGAGTCATTTTGAAATCAGGATTTGTCTTAATTTCATAATAGTTATTAATGATTCTAAATACATTCATTAATTGACGTTTATAAGCGTGTAATCTCTTAACTTGAGTATCAATGATTGAATGAACATCAATATCAATTCCATAATGTTTAGAAATATAGTTAGCAAGTTTAATCTTATTTTCATGTTTAATCATTCTTAAATCATTGATTAAAGCTTCATCATCTTTAAACTCTAATAATTTTTCTAAATCATCTGGATGTTTAATCCAACTATCACCAATTTTTGATGTAATTAAATTAGCAAGTTCTGGGTTTGCATACATTAACCATCTTCTGTGTGTAACGCCATTTGTTTTGTTATTGAATTTTTCTGGGAAATATTTAAAGAAATCTTTGAATGTTTCTTTCTTTAAAATTTGAGTATGTAATGCAGCGACACCATTTACACTAAATGATGAGAAAATAGCAAGATTTGTCATATGAACCATGCCATCTTTAATAATTTGCATGTTGTATCTTTCAATATCACTACATCCAACTTGATGTGCCCAAATTAAGAATCTTCTATTGATTTCCTCAATAATCATATAGCAACGTGGGCAAAGTTGTTGAATATATCTAACTGGCCATTTTTCTAAAGCTTCAGCCATGATTGTATGATTTGTATATGCAAAACATTTAGTAACAATCTTCCATGCATCATCCCAACCATATTCATGTTCATCCATTAAAAGTCTCATTAATTCTGGAATACCTAAAATTGGGTGAGTATCGTTAAGTTGGAAAACATAATGTGATGCTAAGTCATCTAAATTTTCATGTTTTCTTAAATATCCTCTAATAACAGATTGTAAACCTGCAGAAACAAAGAAATATTGTTGTCTTAATCTTAAAAGTTTACCATGTTCAGTTGAATCATCTGGATATAAACCATGACATAATTCTTTAATTGTTGATAAATATTCTTCAAATGATTGATTTGTAGGAATGTTTTCTTCACAAGGTTGAGCACTCCAAAGTCTTAAATTATTAGCAACACCATTTTTATAGCCAACAACACTAACATCATATGGACAAGCTCTAACTTTAATTGCATTAGCAGTTCTAATACTATAGCTTCCATCAGCTTTTAAATAAGTTTCAGCATTACCATAGAAATTAACATCAACACTATGTTTTGGTTTTCTAACTTCCCAAACGAAACCGTTTGATAACCATTGATCTGGAAGTTCAACTTGTTTTTCGTTAATAATTTTTTGTTTAAAGAAACCATATTCATAACGAATACAGTTACCATTTCCTGGATAACCTAAAGATGCAATTGAATCTAAGAAACATGCAGCAAGTCTTCCTAAACCACCATTTCCTAAACCTGCATCAGCTTCTTCATCTTCTAATGCACCAATATCAATTCCTAAATCAGCAAGACCATCTTTAGCAACACCATAAATTCCAAGATTCATCATGTTACTTGTTAAAAGTCTACCAATTAAAAATTCCATTGAAAAATAAATTAATTGTTTGGAATCATGATCAGCGATATATTTATGAGTATTTCTCCAGTTTAATCCTCCATAATCTCTAACCATTTCTCCAAGGATATCATATTGTTCACTAATATGTGCTTCTTCAGGATTTCTACCATATTTTGCGACAATACGATTTACATATTCTTTTTTAAATTCTTCTTTTGAATCAAAATACATATTTTTAACTCCTTAAATGTCAAACTATTATATCAATTTTAATATTAAATTGCATTAAATTTTCATTATTTTTCATTTTGTAATGAAAACGAATGAAAATTAAATGAAAATTTTTCATAAATATAAAAAAGTACGAATTAAATCGTACTTTTTAATACATTTTATTTTATAAAATAAATTTGATTATTTTATTAATCTTCTTTCTTTTCTTTGAATTTAAAGATCATACCTGCAAATGGAGCAATCTTAATTACAAATTTATGTGGCTTATTTTCTGGACCATATTCACTTGATTCAATATCAAGTCCATTATAAGCATTAGAGCCTCCATAAACATCTTTATCTGAATTGAAGATTTCAGTATAAACACCAGGTCTTGTTAATCCAATCGTGTAATATTCATAGTAATTACTTGTCATATTGAAAACAAATACTAAGTGAGAATCTTTAACTCTTCTTTCAAATGCAAAGATTGAATCATTAGAATTATCAACCATTAACCAATTATAATGAGCTTGATTATATTCTTCAAAATGCATTGCTTCTTCTTTTATATAGATTAAATTTAAATCTCTAATCATTCTAGAAACACTATCATGTTTTGGGAATCTCTTTAAATCCCAAGGTAGGGATTTATTTTCATTCCATTCGTCCCAACTTGCAAGTTCATTACCCATAAAAGATAATTTTTTGCCAGGATGAGCGTACATATAAGTATATAAATTTCTAACTAACGCAAATTTTTGATCATAATTTCCCCACATTTTGTTTAGAATTGTTCCTTTTCCATGAACAACTTCATCATGTGATAATGGAAGCATGAAATTTTCACTAAAGAAATATGCCATTGAGAATGTAATCTTATTGTGTTCATATTTCTTATAAACTGGATCTAATGCATAATATTTTAAAGTATCATTCATCCAACCTAAATCCCATTTATAATCAAATCCAAG
>CAVKAB010000064.1:0-6933 GCA_963653985.1 Bacteroidaceae bacterium | reverse complement strand
ATTTATTCGATAAATATGGGACTAATTTTTACTAAAAATTTTTAAAAAGAGGCTTCAAACTTCCGAAAATGGGACCATATTTTATATTAAAAGGATCTAATTTTCTATATATTTATACTTACATAAATTTTAATTTTTAATTGACATTCTTATATTTTTTGTCAATCTTAAATCGGTATTAAAATCTTCTAACTAACCTTTATTTTATGTTGAATTACGATTTTATTTACTTTAAAATTATTGTATGAAAAAGAAAAGTCTATTTTTTAGTATCGGTATGTTTTTAGTAAGTGGGTTATTAGTATCTAGTAATCTTTCTTCTTCTAATCATTCTTTTAGTAGTGAAAATTTAGCATCTGAATCTAACAATAATTTAGAGGTTTTAGGAACAAACAATGTTTCTATTTTAAGCACTAATGATGAAGAAGTAAGTCCATTAACTGTTACTTTACAATCTTACAATAAAACAACTGTATCTCACTCCTTCCAATTTAGAGTTGGAATCAACAATAGCTACCCAGAGTACGCTACAGAAGCTAATTATTATATTGGCTATTACGAAGAAGAAATTACACATCCAGCAAGTTTATCTTATGATGTTTATGATTCAAATAACAAATTTGTATCAACAATGTCTACTGAAATTGTCCAAAAATCAAATCATGGTATTGGAACATATTTAGGTGCTACTACATTTACTTCATATTGTGATGTTGAACTTGCTAATGATTTAACAATTGATCTTGATTCAATTAAGTTAATTAATTGTTATAAAGCTCAAATTGTTTTAGATGAATCAGGTTCTTTAACATCACGTACACCTGATTTAAAAAATCCTGCAAGTTTTAAAATTAGTAAAGCAAATTCCTATGTAGAAAGAGATTTAGCTAATTTCTTAGATTTTACATTTGATAGTTATGCTAATTATGCTGATTATTTAGCAATTAAAATGAATGTAAAAAACTATGGTAAAAATGTTTATTCAAGTTTAAGCACAGTTACTCAAAGTTTATACACTAAAAATAAAGATAAAATCGATAGTGGAGCATATAGTCTTAGAACCAGACTTTCATTCGGTGGAGATAGCTTCATTAGAGTTACAAGTAGTGATAAAAAAGTCGTTAATATCACTCCAAAAGATGCAGAATTAACATCTGGAGATTTGAAATATTTAAACGATGAAGAAAGTTCAATTCTTTTCTTAAATTTATCAAATGAGAAATTTAAAGAAGCAGGAATTAGTTCAAGAAACGATATCTATAATGTCGAATTATGTGCTGTTTCTGTTAGTGTTGAAATTTTAAATAATGATACTTCAAAAGTTTTAGCAAGAAGTTCAGTATCTCAAAGATTTGGTGTTGTTTCACTTAAAATGCAAGAAGTTAAAAATAACGATGGATCTACTGCAATTGATAAAGTTTCAACTGATTCAAATAAAAACTACACTGCATTATTTATTACAGGTGCATTAATCTTATTAGTTATTTATGTTGCATTAGCAGTTTGCTATTACTTCTATTTAAAGAAAAAAGATAAAGATAGCGAATTTAAAGTTTTAAACAATAAACAATTCATTAAGATTAATATTCTTGGTGTTATTTGCTTAGAATCAATCTTATTAGATATCTTATATATCTTTGCACGTAGTAATTTATTTAATAACTCATTAAAAATTTACAATCCACTTGATTGGGTAATTTGTATATTAAGTGTTATTGTTATTTGTCTTGGTGGATATTTCATTAAATATTATTGGAATTCATTCAAGAGTTATAGAGAAAAGAAAGCTCGTGAAAGATTACATTTAAACGCTAATAGCGAGGATGATGGTACTAACTAATTAAAAATGGAGAAAAGATATGGAAATTAGAATTAAAAATTTAACAAAAATCTTCCCTGGAGATCCAAAAAAACATAGAAAAGATACAGTTGCTGTTAATAATTTAGATATTACAATTCCTGATGGAAAATTAATTGGTCTTTTAGGTCCTTCAGGATGTGGTAAATCTACTACTCTTTACATGTTATCAGGACTTGAAAATCCAACAAGTGGAGAAATTTGGTTTGGTGATGAAGAAGTCACTAATTTAGCTGCTGAAAAAAGAGGTATTGGTCTTGTTTTCCAAAACTACGCATTATATCCTCATATGACAGTTTATAAAAACATCGAATTTCCATTAACAAATTTAAAAGTTGAAGTACCATTAACAAATTTCTTCGATTATAAATTTAAATTAGAATACGATTTAAAAGATGATGATGTTGCAAGTGGAATTGTTAAATCACTTGGAACACTCGCTAAAAAGTTAGGTTTAAAGAAAGTTGATATTAAAGAATCAGTAAGTGGTAATCACTTAGTTTTAGATTGCTTACTTAAAGATGTTAGTGAAGCAAATGGTAATTTATATTTAGAAAATGTTACTAAAGTTGTTGATTTCACTGTTTCTGATAAAGAAGTTAAACAAACTCAAGAAGCTTTATTTGATGCTTCATTTAGAACAAAATTTGCTCTTGAAGAAGATAAACAAATCTTTAAAGGCAATTTATCATATGAATTTAAAAATAGATTATCTGAACAAGATGTCGAAGATTACACTAAAGAAATTGGTGGATTCTTTAAGAGTGCTCAAATCAAAGTTACTTCATTTGTTATTAGTGAAGTAAACGGAGTTCATGTTTTATATGCTCAATTTGATTTTGCTCCTCTTGCAAGTGTTAATGCTTTTAAAGCTCAACTTGAAGAAAAATTCGCTGTTACAAATGAAAAATTAAATATTTCAGAATTCAAAGTTGATGGTGTTGAAGCTCAAATCAAAGAAGAATTAAAGAAAATTGGTATTAAACATAAAGATTTCAAAGTCTTTAATAGTGAAGAAGGTATTAAATTATTCTTCAAAGTTCAAAAAATTACTGAAGAAACAATTTCAAATGTTGAATCTTTATTAAAAGGCTTATTAAAAGTTGATTCAGTTGAAATTAAAAAACAAGCTGCTTTAACTTATAGATTATTAACTAAAGAAGAAAGAAGAAAAATTGTTTTAGAAACTGCAAAACTTGTTCAAGTTGATGAATATTTAGATAGAAAACCATCTCAAATGAGTGGTGGTCAACAACAACGTGTTGCTATTGCTAGAGCTTTAGTCAAACGTCCAAAAGTTTTATTATTAGATGAACCTTTAAGTAACTTAGATGCTCGTTTAAGATTAAAAACTAGAGAAGAAATTAGAAGAATTCAAAGAGATACAGGTATTACTACTGTTTTCGTTACACACGATCAAGAAGAAGCTATGTCAATTAGTGATCAAATCGTTGTTATGAAACTTGGTGAATATCAACAAATGGATTCTCCACAAGAAGTTTATAACAATCCAACAAACTTATTCGTTGCTCAATTCTTAGGAACTCCACCAATTAACGTATTTAATGGTGAAATTAAAGATAACGCAATCTATATTGGTAACGATTTAGTTTATAAAGCAAGTAATAAACTTGAAAATCAAAAGGTATTTGTTGCAGTAAGACCAGAAGGATTTAACGTTTTAGAAGATGATTCAGAATGTACATTACATGCAAAATGCGATATGATTCAAGTTTTAGGAAGAGATTTATCACTTATTTGTTTAAATGATAATTGTACTAAAGAAAATTTCAAAGTCATCATTCAAGATGAAAGAAAAGATCACATTGGTGATGTTAAACTTGGCTTAAAACCTGGTAAGTTCTTTGTATTTGGAGAAGATGAAAAACGTATTGAGGTAAAATAATGGAAAACGCAAGTGTCACTCAAAATACCTACGTTGATAATCGTTTAGGCGAATTAAGCGAAGGATATAATGATGATAAGAAAGTTTTAGTCCGTTTTTTATCATCATCAAAATCTAAAAAAGAATATAAAGTAACTGGCGTTAAAGATACAGAAAGTACAAACAACTGGAGAGCTTGGTTATATCTTGCTCCTGTCTTAGTTTTAATGGCTATTTTCTTAATCTATCCTTTAATTGATACAATCTTTATTTCATTCATGAAAGATTATGATTACATTAAAGGTACATTTAATGGATTTACTTTAGAAAACTATGGTGCAATTTTAGGTTTAACTGAAATTAATGGAGGTTATGAAACTCGTATTTTGCAATACGCAATTCCAAATACCTTCTTCCTTGTTTTTGCAACAGTTATTCCTTCAATCATCATTGCTTTATTAATTGCAGTTGCATTAAATTCAATCAAATGGTTCCAAAAAGTCTTACAAACAGTGTTCTTTTTACCATATGTTACAAATACAATTGCTGTTGGTATGGTTTTCTCTGTTTTATTTGATTCTCAAGGTGTTATTAACTTTATATTTGGTATAACAGGAAAACAATGGATTTATGGTGCTACAAGATGGGATGCTATGCTTCCTTTATGTATTTACATTATTTGGTCATCATTACCATTTAAAATTCTTATTTTCTTAAGTGGATTACAAGGTATTGATAAACAATATTATCAAGCTGCTAAAATCGATGCTGCTCCAAAACACAAAGTTTTATGGAGAATTACAGTCCCACTTCTTGGACCTCAAATTCTTTATATTATGGTTACATCATTTATTGCAGCATTTAAAGAGTATTCATCAATCGTTGGTTTATTCAATGGTCCTGGTACAACAACTGGTACATATGAACTTTATACTATCGTTTATTACATTTACGATAACTTAAATTCTCATACATCATTTGCTGCTGCAGCTGCTGTCTTACTCTTTATTGTTATTTTAATCTTTACATTCCTTCAAATGGGAATTTCCAAAAAGAGAGTTTACTATTAATAGGAGGCCCACAATGGAAAGTACATTAAATAAAGAATATGTTGATTTCAAAAACGTTGATATTGATCAAACAGAAGTTGTTTTATGTATCAAAGAAGGAAATCAAACAGTTAAAAATTTACAAAAAACAGAAAAAATCGGTAGATTTGTTTCAACATTTATTACTTATGTATTAATTTTATTTTTAGCATTAATTGTTGTTTTCCCATTCTACTGGATGCTTATCACATCATTAAAAATGAATGACGAAATCATTCAATCTACACAAACATTCTTCCCTACAATTGTTATGTGGAGTAATTATGTTTATGTTTTCAGTGCATTTGATTTTGGAACATATATGTGGAATACAATTGTTGTTGCTATTTTTTCAACAATTGGTACATTACTTACAACAATCTTTGCAGCATTTGCTTTTGCAAGACTTAACTTTAAAGGTAGAGAGCCATTATTCATGGTCTTCTTAATGACTATGATGATTCCTGGTGAAATGATGGTTATTTCTAACTATATCACTGTTGCATCATTTGGATGGGTTGGTGAAAACGCAACTTTAATTGATGCATACGCTGCTATGATCGTTCCTTTCTGGGTAAGTGTTTTCTATATTTACTTATTAAGACAAAATTTCAAGCAAATTCCTAATGAACTTTATTTAGCTAGTAAAGTTGACGGTAAGAGTGATTGGAATTACTTATGGAAAGTTATGGTTCCACTTGCTGCTCCTACTTTAATCTCAATCACTATCTTAAAATTCATGGGAACATGGAATTCATATGTTTGGCCAAATTTAGTTACTGCTAATAACGAATCATATAGATTAATTTCAAATGGTTTAAGAGGATCAAGTTTCGTTGATGCTGAAAGTGGACGTACTGAATATGGTTATCAAATGGCTGCAACTGTCTTAGTTACAGTTCCACTCTTCTTATTATTTGTTTTCTTCCGTAAATACATCATGAAAGGTGTTGGAAGAGCAGGTATCAAAGGTTAGTTTTTTCACTAATTTAGTGTAAAAATACAAAAAAGAATATTAATTTTTAATGGATGGAGGATTTATGAAAAAATTAAAAACATTAAAATGTGCTTTAGCACTTTTATCTGTAGCATGTATCACATCTTGTGGAGGTACTGATAACCCAACACCAGATACACCAGATACACCAGACACACCTGATAAACCAGATACACCTGATACACCAGATACAGATAGTATTGCAAGTTTAGTTGATTCAAATGGTAAATTAAAAGAAAAAACAAAAATTACTTTATGGTCAACAACTGGTTCAAACAACTTACCTTATTTACAAAGTTATATCGAAGCTTTTAAAGCTGAACAACCAAATATCGAAGTTGAAAGTGTCGTTACAGGATCTGATTATACTGCTTTAAAAGACTTAGTCGTTAAAGGATTTACATCAAACTCTTACCCAGATTTAGCTGTTTGTTATCCTGATCATGTTGCTGAATATCTTAATTATGGTAAAGCAGTCGAATTAGATCAATATATTACAAATTCAACAGTCGGTTGGAGCGAAGAAGATTTAGCAGATATTATTCCAGATTATTTAGATGAAGGTAAACAATATTTAGTTGAAGGTACATATAGTGTTCCATATTGTGTTTCTTCAGAACAAATGTTCTATAATGAAGATGTTTTAATTGGCTTAGATTTATCTAGTGTTGATTCTACAATTAATAGTGGTAGACCATTAGATACAAATTATTTTAACCATTTAACTTGGGATGAATTATTCGACAAATTATGTCCAGCTATTATAAGTTATAATGATAAACTTCCAGAAGATAAAAAAATATTAAAAGAAGATCAAGCTTATCATGCTGTTTTTGGTTATGATAGTGATGATAACTTATTTATTACATTAGCTCAACAATATGGTTATGGATATACTTCTGTTGATACTAAAACTGGTAAAGCAAGTGTTGATTTTAATAACGATGGAATGAAGTCATTAATGAGAAAATTCAACGATGCTGCTAAAAAAGGTTATATTATTTCAAAAGGCAGTGCTGGTGGTACTTATGTAAATGAATTTTTTAATGCTCAAAATACATTATTCTCAGTTGGTTCAACTGGTGGTGTTAAATATCAATTCTCA
>CAVKAB010000063.1:0-6964 GCA_963653985.1 Bacteroidaceae bacterium | reverse complement strand
GTTAAAATAATAACATCTTTTCCTTTCTTTAAATATTCATTAATAAAATCAAAATCTTTCTGACTAACAGCACTTCCATTAACTAAATAAAAATTACTATCTATAAAAGTAGAAAGAAAATTAATATCACTTTTCCCTTCTACAACAATTAAAGCATCAATTTTTATCATAATTTAAAAGCCTCTAAGGAATTTTTATAAGTTATTTCTTCTAATTTATTTTGATCAATATTTAATAAATTAGCAGCATATTTAACTGTTTCAACAATATATTTAGGTTCGTTTATCTTTCCTCTATAAGGAGTTGGTGCAAGATAAGGAGCATCAGTTTCAAAAACAATATCATTTAAAGAAATAGAAGTAATTACTTCTTTAACTTCTTTACTATTTTTAAAAGTTAAAACTCCTCCAAAAGCAATTTTATACCCTAATTTAATAAATTCTTTTGCCATTTCTTTTGATCCACTATAACAATGCATTATTCCAGTATTTTTGACTTTATGTTCTTTTAAAATATCAAAAGTATCTTGAATTGCATTTCTAGCGTGTATTGAAATTGGTAAATTTAATTCATTAGCGAGTTCAATTTGTTTAATAAACATTTCTTTCTGTTTACTTTTTATTTCTTCAGTATTTTCCCAATAATAATCAAGTCCAATTTCACCAATACATTTAATTTTAGATTTATATTTTTCGTATAGTTCTTTTAAATCATTGATAGAATTTTCATTATAGGATTTATGTTCAGTTGGAATAATTCCAATTGATGCATAAATAAAATCATATTTTGATGCAATTTCACACGCTTTTTTTGAACTTTCTAAATCAAATCCAATGCACATAAAAGAAGTAACTCCCTCATTTAATGCATCTTTTAAGTAATTATCTAAGTTTTTATATAATACTTCATCATTAAGATGAATGTGAGTATCAAATATCATTTTTATTTACCAACACAAAATCTAGAGAAAATCTCTTGAGCAATATCAAAATCATGATCTTCTCCAGTTAATTCCAACACTTTTAAATAAATTGATTGAATATTCATGCTAATTAAGTCTAAAGATAAATCATTATTTAAATCATTCAATGTATCATTAATAATTTTCTTAATATTTTCTAAAATACCAATTTCTCTAGTATTTGAAATAGATACATTTTTAATATTTGTATTTTTTAATCCTAAATTAAATAAAATAGCGTCTTTTAATGGTTCAATTTCTTTATTTAATGCAGAAATATAAATATATTTTGGATTTTTATCACTAGATTCACTTAATAAATCTTCTTTATTAATACAGATAATATGGTTTTTATTTTTAATTAAATCTAAGATTTCTTTATCTTCTTCATTAAAATTAATTGAATCAAAAAGTGCAACGATTAAATCAGCATCGTCTACTTTTTCTTTACTCTTTTTAATACCAATATTTTCAATAAAATCGCTAGATTCATGAATTCCTGCAGTATCGAATAAATTAATAATTAATCCATTTAAATTAAATTTAGCTTCAACTATATCACGAGTAGTTCCTTGAATATCAGTAACAATCGCTTTATCTTCATTAATTAATGCATTTAATAAAGATGATTTACCAACATTTGGTCTTCCAATGATAACAAGATTAATTCCATTTCTAATTAATTTAGTTTTATTACCTGTTTCAATTAAAGAATTGATATATCCTAAATTCTTTTTTAATACACCTTCAATTTTCTCTTTATTAGCTTGTTCAATGTCTAAATATTCAGGATAATCAATATTAACTTCGATTAAACTTAATAAGTCCCCAAAATCTTTTTTAATTGGAGTAATTAAAGAAGAAGTTGATCCATCTAAAGATTGCATAACAATATCACGAGCTTCTTTAGTTTCACTATTAATTAAATCATTAATAGATTCAGCTTGGATTAAATCTAACTTATTATGCATAAAACTTCTAGATGAATATTCTCCATTAGTAGCCATTCTAGCACCATTTTTTAATGCAATTTCAATTATTTCATTAAAAATTAAAGGACTTCCATGACTAATAATTTCAACACTATCTTCACCAGTAAAAGAATATGGATTTTTATATGCAAGTAAAACTACTTCATCAATTTTAGTATCATTATCTATAATATATCCATGATAAATCTTGTTTTTTTCATTTTCTTTAAAAGAAATTTTCTTAGAAAAAAACTTATTACAAATAGTAAAACAATCATCTCCAGATAATCTAACAATTGCTAATGCTGATTTTAAAGGAGCAGTAGCAAGTGCAACAATAGTTTCAAACATAGTTTCTCCTTTTTAAGAAAAATTTGCTAAACCATATAAGTTTAGCAAATTAATACTATTAATCTTTATTTTCTTCAGTATTTGATGATTCTTTATTTGCAAAAGGTTGTCCAATATATTTAACAACGATTGCTCTATCTTTACCATCACCAACTGATTCAGTTTTTAAATTTTTATAGCTAGCTAAAGCATTATGTACTTTCTTTCTTTCATCTGGTGTCATTGGATCAAGTTTAACATCAATATGAGTTTTTAAAACTTCTCTAGCAGTACGTTTTGCAATAGAAATTACTCTACTATATTTTTTATCTTTATAGTCTCCAATATCGAGTAAAATTCTATATTTTTTCTTATATTTGCTATTAACAGCAAGTTTTGTTAATTCATTTAATGATTGTAATGTAGCACCATTTTTACCAATTAATAATGAATTATGATCTGTTTCAATTAAAATTTTAATTAATTCATCTCTATAGAATGTTTGAACACTTGGTTCTAAACCTAATGCTTTACAAACATTTTTAATATAATTTTCAGCAAATTCAATAACATCTGCAAGTTCTGGAATACCAATTGTACATGTTTTTTTGAATAAGCCTTTCTTTTCTTCTATGACTTCATAGTTTAATGATTCTTTATCAACACCAAGTTCACTACTTGCTAAAGATAATGCATCATCTAAAGTTTTAGCTGTATATTGTTTCATATCTAATTATTCCTTCTATTTATTCTTACTCTTTTTATTTTTATTTACTAAAATTGCATGCATAATTAATGATTGGAACATTGAGAATAATGCACCAATTAACCAATAAGCACCCATAGCAGCAGGAAGTTGGAAACCCATAATGATAATAACAATAGTCATAATCCATTGCATATATTTCATTTGTTTTCCTTGTTGATCTGTTGCTTGTGATTTATTCATCTTAGCAACGTTTTTAGTACGTTTTTTAGTTAATAAATTTGGTAATAACATTGCACCAATTTGTGCAGCTGACATTAAGATAATTAAAACAAGTGCACTCCACCATCCAGCATTTCCTGGCCATCCAGAGAAATTAGATAATGTGTTCATAATAGAAGCACTTAAGTTAAGTCCTAAAACAGAGTCAGTAGCAAGTGAAGCACTACCACTTAAAGCATTCCAAACACAAATAAATAATGGGAATTGAATAATTAATACTAAGAAAGAACGATATGGATGTACTTTATTTTTCTTATAAAGTGCCATAGTTGCTTGTGCAAGTCTTTCTTTATCATATTGATTTGTTTGTGAATTTGGATATTTTTGATTTAATTTTTGAATTTCAGGTTGTAATTCAGTCATCTTTGATTGTTGTAATGTTGATGGGAATGTTATTAACATAAATAATAATCTAATAACAACAGTTACAATACAAAGTGCTGCAATTTGGCCCCAACCATTCATACCTAAAGTATGTGATAAGTTTTCAACTGAAACACCAATTGGATAAACAAGTAAACCTTCTAAGAATCCATGTTCAGAGAATGCTCTTCCCCAATCACCCCAGAAGTCACTAGCTTTACCTTGAATTTTAACAGTAGCATTTAATGGATCTGTTGAAATATTTCCATAGAATCCATCATCAACTGAAATACAAGTTTTAACTTGACCAACTTTTGATGCTAATAATGTTTCATATCTTGCTAAATAGTTACTAGACATAACTCTATATTCACCATTTTCAAGTTCATCAGCGAGTTCTGAATTCCATTTTTTAATTTTAGCAGTGTAATCAACAGTATCATTACCTTTATCATCTTTAGTTAAAGTGTAATGTTTTAAATAACCATAATTTGCAAGTAAAGATTTTTCTTCTCTTTCTTTTTGCATAGTTTTTAAAAGTGTGTTTTTTGTAGTACTATCAGCGGTTTCTCTATAAGTTTTTAATTCATCATAAGAATAACCATAAATTTTATCAAATGATAAATTAGATAAATCTCCAGTGTTACTAACCGTACAAACTTCAGTTAATAATTTTTCATCCATTCCATCAATAACTGAATAAGAAGGAAGATTAAAACTATAAGTTCCTTGAGTTACTGAATTAAACATTTCAGCAGTGAATGAACTTAAACCAACATAGAAATTAATATCACTACGTTTTGCTTCATCTTCTTCATTTGTAGCTTTTAAAATTTTAATTTTACCAGCATTTACACTATATAAAGAAGTGTTATATGTTTTAAATAAGTTTTCTTCAAAAACTTCAGCATTTTCAGAGTATGAAAAAGAACCTTGATCATTTTCATAAACAAGGTTTTCTTTTTTAACTTTACTTGAATCTACATTTGTATAACTAGAAAAATCATTTAAGATTAATTCATATGCACTATCTTTAGAAGTATAAAAAGTGGTATTAATAGGGTCGTAACCATAACGAAAATTTGATGTATCTATTGCAGAGCAAAAGGAATTACATGATGCTAATATTCCAAGAGCTGCTCCACATGTAGCAATGGTTAAACCAACTTTTTTACTTTTTTTCATTAATTTACCTCTTTAATTATACTTTGGAGAAGTTTTTGTAACATCTCCTCGTTTCTTTTGAATTCGTTTGGATTATATTGCTTGCTTATTACGATAATTAAATCCTTGCTATCTTTATAATCCAGAGAGTGATCAATAATATTTCTAATTTGTCTTTTTATAAGATTTCGTTTTACAGCATTACCATGTTTTTTTGTAATTAATATTCCAACTCTAGTTTTATTAATTTCGTTATCACGGTAATAAATGGTAAATAAAGAATTTCGTTTAAATTTTCTAAGATTTAAAATTTCTTTAAATTCTAAGTATTTTTTTATAACGTTCTTTTTCTTCATTATAAAGAAACAGTTAAAGATTTTCTTCCTTTTCTTCTTCTAGCTGCTAAAACTTTTCTTCCGTTAGCAGTAGACATTCTTGCTCTAAAACCATGTGTTCTCATTTTATGTAATTTACTTGGTTGATATGTTCTTTTCATAATTTTTTACCTCCATCGATAATCCGCTTAATTTTACATTATTTCTACTTCAATATCAACCATTAATTTTTATCCACCTAAAATAGGAATTTGTGGATAAAATAATTAAGTTTTGTTGTCCTAAAAAATTACTAAAATTTGATAATTATTTTTTCAACATTTCTGTGGATTTGACTCTTTTTAGAGAGTGGAAAATTCAAAAAATATTGTAAAAATAGGTCTTTTTAGATGTTGATAACTTTTTGAAATGTGGAAAACTTTCCACTTTATCCACATTGATAGATTGTGGATTACTTTTTCCACATAGTTATCCACATTAAAAGATGTGGAAAAGTGTTAAAAGTGCTTAAAATTGCGATATTTCTTGAAAATAAATGTGGATAAACTAATTTGGGTAAAAATTCATACTTTTTTATTATTAAATTAATGATAAAATATTTTGAATATGAAAAGCGAAATTCAAAGAAATATTGAGTTAATTTGGGATAGAATCTTAAAAACTTTTAAAGAAGAAAGAATCATAGACGATATTAGTTATGATACTTTTTTGAAACCTTGCGTAATTGATTCAATTAAAGGTAATAAAATTATTATTTCTGCACCAAATAAAGTTGCTGCTAAAACTTTAACATCTTTTTATAAAGATCAAATGTTAGAAGTTATTTTAAAAGTAACTGGTACTAATTATGATGCAGTTTTTGTGTCTCAAGATGAACTTAAAAGTGATAAAAAAGATGAAATTTTAAACAATTTAATCAATACTCCAATATATTTTGATAAAGTTAAGTTAGATCCTAACTATACTTTTGATACTTTTATTGAAGGAATTTGTAATAAAGAAGCTAAAAGAGCAGCTTTAGTAGCGGCAACAAATCCAGGAAAAATCTATAATCCTTTATATATACAAGGAAATTCTGGACTTGGAAAAACTCATTTATTAAACGCTATTGGTAATTTTATTAAAGAACAACATAGTGAACTTAATGTTTTATATACTTCTTCAACTGCATTTATGGAAGAATATGTTAATTTTGTTAAAGGAAACACTAATGAAATTGATTTACCATCTTTTATTAAGCAATACGATTGTTTGTTAATTGATGATATTCAACAAATCGCAGATAAAACTAAAACATTAGATTTTTTCTTCGATATTTATCAAGCTTTTTATACTGCTCACAAACAAATCGTTTTAACAAGTGATCGTTATCAAAATGCTTTACAAGGTATTCCAGATCGATTAATTACTAGATTCTTACAAGGTTTAACTGTATCAATTAATCCTCCAGATATCGAAACTAGTAAAGAAATCTTAAGATTAAAATTTAAACCTTACGAAGAACAATTTACTATCGATGATGACGTTATTGAATTAATTGCAAACAATTTCCAAGATTCAATTCGTTCATTAGAAGGTGTATTAATAAGATTAACTTTCTATTGTAGTTTTGTTAATTCATCTCATATTGATATAAATCTTGCATATGAAGCTTTAGGAAATCAACTTAAAACTGTCTCTAAAAAATCAAAATTAGATGAAAATAAGATAATTATGCAGGTTTCTGATTTTTATCATGTATCTCAAGCTCAATTAACTGGTAAAACTAAAACCACTCAAATCGCTTTAGCTCGTCAGATTGCAATCTATTTAATTAGAAAATTATTAGATACTCCATATAAACAAATTGGAA
>CAVKAB010000062.1:0-7086 GCA_963653985.1 Bacteroidaceae bacterium | reverse complement strand
ACTACCACTACTACCAGTTTCAGTATTACTTAAAGAGCTAAACTTATAGATTGATGAATTGAATGCATTTTTCCCATCATTACCTGATGCAATAAAACATTCAATCCCTTCTTCACTCATTTTATTAATAAGTTCATTAACGGCAGTATCTTCTTCTTCATCTTCATATAAAAGAGTAGATCCAAAAGACATATTAATTGCATCAACATCTAATGTGTAAGCATCTTCTAATGCTTTAAGATAAATTGAAGTAGTACATCCTGTTCCTAAATTAGTAAATACTTTAAA
The DNA here is from genome assembly GCA_963653985.1 of Bacteroidaceae bacterium. Taxonomy (GTDB): domain Bacteria; phylum Bacillota_I; class Bacilli_A; order RFN20; family CAG-826; genus Onthovivens. The sequence continues at coordinate 6,798 of CAVKAB010000062.1, read as the reverse complement.
AAATGCAATTTGGGATTCACTAGCAATTCCTTTATATTTTCCATTTCCTGCTGCAATGGATGCAACATGACTTCCATGTTCTTGAGTAGAAATAACATCATTATCTTCTCCAGAACTTGTTCTATCTCCTACATAATCATAACTAAAAGGAACTTTATCACTTAACCATTTATAATTTGTAGCGTGGAATCCACTACTATTACTAACGATACTAGATACATCACTTTGAGAATATCTCATTGTACTAGTATCAATATTATTGAATGCTTCATGATTATAATTTAACGATGTATCAATAACTGCAACAAGGGTATTTTCACCATCCCCACTAGTACCTTTATTCATATCTAATGCACTATAATTTAAAGGGACACTAGAAGCACTATAAACACTATAATCAGGATCATCAATACTATAATCATATGCATTATATTCTATTTCTTTATAAGCATTCTTAACCATTCCTAGTTTTTTAATAGTAGAAATATCCTCACTATTAACTTTAATAGTAATAATATTAGATAACTTAGTAAAAGAATCTACCCTTCTATAATTAAATCCTATTTCACTAGTAAGATTATTATAAAAATAATTTTGGATTTCTTCTTTTGTATATCTTGAATCTTCTTTTAAAGATACAACAACTGTTGTATCTAATTCTTTTTTAGTTTCTCCATTATATTCTCTTGTTGCTCCAAGCATGAACATAGATGAAAATAGTAATATAAATAACGTCTTTTTCATAAGGGATATTATACTTTATTTAAGTAGTATTCACAAAATAATTATATTTATTAAAAAACATTGCACTTTTATATTTGTTCCTCAATTATTTCTCAATATTTTTATAATTCTAAACTATTTGGATCTAATAAGAATTCTTTAATTCCTATTATTAAATATCCTTTTTCAGTTCTTTTAGTCTTCATTGTTTTTCTTACTATAATAATTTTTTTAAAAGAATCTTTAGTGTTATCAAATGATTTAGTTTCTTGATTCATCTTATCAATATCTGGAATATCATACGCAGATTGAATGTAATAACGTTTACTCCCTAAATTAGCAACAAAATCAATTTCTAATTGCTTTCTTTTTATAGAATTATTAACATTTTCTCTTATTTCAACAACTCCAACATCAACATTAAATCCTCTATATCTAAGTTCATTATAGATAATATTTTCCATTAAATGAGTTTCTTCTATTTGCCTGAAATCTAATCGTGCATTCCTTAACCCAACATCTTCAAAATATATTTTATATGGTGTATCAATATATTTTTTACCCTTAACATCATACCTTTTTGCTTTTTTAAGAATAAATGATTCTTCCATATAAGTAATGTAATTATCAATTGTTGAAGCACTTAAAGTAACTCTTTTAACACTTCTAAAAGTATCAGAAAGTTTTGTAGGATTAGTTAAAGAAGAAATACCAGACGAAATAACATCAAGAAGCTCACTAATATTTTCATCATTTCTCAAATGATGTCTATCAATAATATCTTTTAAATATACATTTTTCATTTGATTAATAAGATATTCTGCCTTTTGTTCTTCATCTTTCATTAAGCAAACTTGAGGCAACCCTCCATAACTCATATAATCATCAAAAGCGTATTCTTTGTCTTCATAACTTGCATAAAATTCAGAAAAAGATAATGGTAAAACATGGATTTCATCTCCTCTTCCTCTAAATTCAGTTAAAACATCTGTAGATAAAAATTTAGAATTACTCCCAGTAACATAAATATCCATATTCTTTTCACGTAAATATCCATTTAAAACAATTTCAAAAGATCCAAGATTTTGGACTTCATCAAGTAATAAATAATACATATCATTATCTTTAATTTTACTAGAAATATAATTCATGAATTTTGTTGGATCAACTTTTTGATTTTCTTTTGCAAGTTCTTCTAAATTTTCTCCAATAAGTCTTAAATCTGTAGCAGAATCAAAGGCAAATTTAATAATATGATCGTCTTTAACCTCTTCTTGCAATAAATGATTATAGAAGATTTCATTTAAAAGATATGATTTTCCACCTCTTCTGATACCAGTAATAACTTTGATTAATCCATTATGCTTTCTGATTTTAAGTTTTTCTAAATATCTATCCCTTTTAATTTCCATATTTATCTCCTATTTAATATTTGTGGCAGTTTTACCACTTTTATTAAGTATATTATACTATAAAGCTTGAAATCTTTAAATAATTTCTAGAACTTATTTAATATTTCTGGCAGTTCTACCACTTTTATTAAATAAGAGCTTAACTTTTATTTAAATAAAACAGAATATAATCAAATCCTAATAAAAATTCTTATGGAGGAGGAAATTCAGATAGCTAAAACTATCAAAGTAAGATTAGACAAAAAAGATAAGAAAAAATTGAACTTTTTTTGTAAATCGATTGGTATTGCTCCTTCTATCGCTATAAGAATGTTTATTAAAATAACTTTAAGAGAAGGAAAATCCCATTCGAATTAAAATGTTACCCTTTTTATTCAAAAGAAAATCAAGAAGTATTAAGAAAAAGTATTGAACAAATAAAAAAAACTGGTGGCACTATTCATGATGTTAATTTAGATGATTAAATCATTTACTGATATCGCATGGGAAGATTATTGTTATTGGGTTAATCAAGATAAAAAGACATTAAAAAGAATAAATTTATTATTAAAAGATATTGAAAGGAACGGAAATGATGGAATTGGAAATCCAGAACCTTTAATTGGAAATTATTCTGGTTATTGGAGTAGAAGAATTGATGAGTGTAATCGTTTAATTTATAAAATTGAAAAAGATACTATAAAAATAGTTCAATGTAGATTGCATTATGAGGAAAAATTATTTACTTTTAAAAAGCAATTTTAATAGTTGCTTTTTTTCATGCTTAAAATTTCAAGCAAGAATAAACCTTTTAGAAAATGACCACTTGTGCTTCACTAATATCATTTCCATTACTTTTCCCAAGTATAGGTAGTTTTAAAATAAGTATATAAAGTACTGTTATCTTCGTATGTATAAGTAAGCTTAAGATTAAATACTTCTTCTAATCCATCACTATTAAAATAAAATTCCATCTCTTGAGTTGCTTTAATCCCTTCTATTTCTCCTTTTAAAATAAACTTACAAGATAATTTATCATTTGAAAATAATATTGTTAAATCTAGTTATGGATCAGTTAAATTTCTAAAAGTTCTATATATTAAATAGGGTATATGTATAAATATGTTTCTAATACAAGAGAAGAATCCTTAGAATCCATCATAAAAACTTTTGATTACAATAGATGAATGACATTCCACACTCAAGATCCAGAATAGGTAGTAGAAATTTATAAGAATTATCGCTTAAAGAAAGTAATGACACCTATTGCAAAAATTAATAGATGGTTTAGACAAGAAATAGAATTTCTCTTTTTCTACTATTTAAATAAATCATCTAAAGTAATAACCACTTTAAAATCATCAAAGTATCCATTTTTTTCAATACCAAAAGTAGTAATTAAAGTAGGTACAATATCAAATTTATGTTTATTAAATTCTTGAAGACGTTCTACTTTATTTACAATATTAAAATGGTAGTCTTTGTCCACTTTAAATTCTTTATTATAGAATTTCATTTCACATAATGAGATAACATTATCTTTTCTTTCAATTAATAAATCTATTTGAGCACCTTTTTTAGTGTCATCTCCTTCAATACACCACGAAAATTGCATTGTGTTAATTGCTTTTATGCCAATTGCGTCTTTAATATTATCTAAATGAAAATAGCAAAGATTTTCAAAAGCAACCCCATACCAAGATCTATTTAAATTATCACTAAATAAGGAATTATCTAAAGAAGTTTTATTATATACAAATTTTAAATAGAATAAACAAAATGGATCAATTACTTTATAGTACTTATATTTTTTACTTTCCATGTATGGAACATATTCAATAATAAAATCACTATTAATTAAAGCTTTAAGTGTTTTACCAATTCTATCTCCATCACTAAGTTTTAAACTTTCAAGCAGTTCTTTTCTAGTATATCCTTTTGTTCTTTTAGATAACGCAATAACAATTTTTTTAGCAAGTTTATCTTTATCAAATGTAGAACTAAAAAGGTTATCAAATTCTAGTTCTAATTTAGCATCTTTATTAAAGAATAAATTATCAATATTTTCTTCAATTGTTTTATTATCTAAATAATAATTAAGATAATAAGGAATTCCTCCAAGAATCATAGATATTAAAGTAGTTTTATATTTATTAATAACAATACCTTTATCTTCAAAATATTCCATTGTTTCTTTTAAAGAAAATGGTGAAAGGTGAATACTATAAGTTAGACGGTTATATAATCCATCATGTGCATTTATTAAATGATTCATAATCCAAGAATTAGCACTACCACAAACAATAAGCATAAGATTATTTTGTTTTGCTCCATATTGATTCCAAAACCAACTAAAAGCAGGAATAAAATTAGAACCAGTTGTATCAAGCCAAGGAAGTTCATCAATAAAAACAACTTGTCTTTGAGAAGTTTTTCGATTTTCTAAAAATTCAATTAATAAAGTAAATGCTTCAATCCAATTTTGTGGTTTTTTTCTTGATTTCATTCCTTGAGATAATAAAGATCCATAAAAAGCATCTAATTGGTTTCTTAATTTTCTATCGTCTTTATCAAAACTATTTGGAGAAATACCAGTATGTGAAAATACAATCTCATCTGAAAATAAAGTCGAAACAAGAAAAGTTTTTCCAACTCTTCTTCTTCCATATATTGCAACAAACTCAGATTTATTGCTATTAAATAAAGTTTTTAATTCATTTATTTCTTTTTCTCTACCAATAATATTCATATTAATACCTCTAATTAATTTTACAATTTTCTTATCTCTTTATCAAAGAAAATTGTGCGTTTATGCCAACATTTGGCAGAAACATACAATTTTCCTAGTAGTTTCATGTAATAAATTGTGTGTTTCTGCCAAAATGATATTTAAATAATTAACTGAAATTCGATAAATGTCACCTTATAAAAATGATTTGCCTGATATAAGCAAATCCTTTTTAACATTATCACAAGTAAACATAAGCCTTTTAGAAAATGACCACTTGTGCTTCACTAATATCATTTCCATTACTTTTCCCAAGTATAGGTAGTTTTAAAATAAGTATATAAAGTACTGTTATCTTCGTATGTATAAGTAAGCTTAAGGTTAAATACTTCTTCTAATCCATCACTATTAAAATAAAATTCCATTTCTTGAGTTGCTTTAATTTCTTCTCTTTCTCCTTTTAGAATAAACTTACAAGATAATTTATCATTTGAGAAATAAAATTTAGAATCAGGATTTGATGTATCAACATTATAAGAATACCCTAGGGTAGTATAAATATAACTAGGTGCTATATCATGGCTTACTTCATATCCTTCTTTATATTCTTTATTTTCACCACTTTGATTCATATAAGAATATGCAAGATTTAATTCTTCTTTAGCTTTATTTCCTTTAGCTTCTACTTTCTCACTTTTAAATGTTTCTATAATATTAGAATAATCTTGGTAGTTATTCTTTAACGATAATGCTTTCTCTTCAAATTCACTTCTAGTAATTTCTTTGTCTTTTTCATTACCAGTTTCCACGCATCCAGTAAGTATAAATAATAATGGTAATATTTTAATATAATTTTTACTTTGCATAATATTCCCCTCAATATTTTTATATTGATTAAATTATATATCTAATAATAGTTCTATAAAAAGGAAAAAGACTATTAGTCTTCTATAAATAGATTTCTAATAGTCTTTAATAATTATTTAGCAGGAATACTATAAGATCCAGCTTTTCTACTTTCGCTACTTCCGTCAGTATAGGTATCATATACGCTTTTATCTTTTAATCTTATATGAATACGATACACATATTCATCTTCAACATTATTACAAATATATTTACCCTCACTCATTCCAAAATAAACTTCAGTTCCAGAAATTGTTGTACTTGAACTTAATGCTCCTCTAATAGCATACGATTTTGTGTAATGCTTTTGATCTTGTTTACCTACATTATCATCATCCATTCCATTACAAACACCCCATGAATAGAGATAAACTTTGCTCATTGTTACATTATATTTCCCATCAATATTACTACCAGTTTTATCATCATAAAGTTGAATAGCATTACTTCTAACACCAGCGATTGATGAATTAGTGTAATTTAAATTTGTATGATATGTATTTCCTCCAGAAATAGCATTAGTAACAAGTCCAAATGCACGTTTTTTTCCTATATTTGCAGGTTCGGTATCTTGATTTGAATATGAATTACCATAACAATTTTTGCTTGGATCATTTTCACCAACTGATTGACATTTATCAACTGTGAATGTAACTGTGTAGTTATTTCTACTTTCTCCAGTTTTAGTTGAATCACTTGATCTATTTTCTAAATCAAGACACATACCATCTCCAATATTGTTAAAACTATAATGGATGCCTAATGTTCCACCTCTATTGACTTTTTCAGTTATCGCCTTATCAGCATCACATGCTAAGAATGTACAATCTTCTAATTTTAAAGTTATATTATCAGCTTCAGCATTAAATACAGCACCATTTAAAAAAGTAAATCCTTTTAAAGTAATATCTTGATGAATCCAAGAATCACTCCAACAAGAGATAAATGTTAAACCATTTCCATTATAAGAAATATCAGTTCCTTCAGCTTTTGCTCCTGTAAAGAAATCATAACCTGTTGCACTTTGTAATGAATCATATACTTTAGTGC